>DATBBO010000127.1:0-4406 GCA_036270995.1 Dongiaceae bacterium
GCCCCTGCCAATAACCGTGGGGCCGTCGCTGGCGCGCAGCGCGAGCCTCACGGTCGCCGGGGAGCCGCGGGACAAGGTTCAGAGGGAAACCTAGGGAGGCTGAAAGTCCCGCCGGCTCCCCGGTGCAGGCTCTTGTGATCCATCCGATGCGAACCTAAGCCGGCGCTCCCTCCTCCGCCAGCCCGAAGACGCGGTGCGCCGCGGCGAAGCCGGGGAGAGTGAAATCGCCGATGGCAGCGAGCTCGCCTGCGCAATGGCCGGCGAAATCCTCGGAGGCGAGGATGCTGCGGTCGAGGCGGCTCGCGAGCTTCTCCAGCCGGGCCGCGAGATTCACCGCCGGGCCGATGCAGGTGAAATCGAGACGGCTGGCGCCGCCGATATTGCCGTAGAGCACCTCGCCCAGATGGAGCGCGAGGCCGAATCTGACGGGCTCGGTCTCGAGGCCGGCATTGCCCAAAGCGCCGATCCTCTCCCGTGCTTCGCGCGCCGCGGCCAGCGCTCGGGCGCAGGTCGCTTCCCTGCGGCCCTCATCATCGGCGATATTGAAGATCGCCAGCAGCCCGTCGCCCATGAACTTCAACACCTCGCCGCCCTGGGCCAGGATGGCCGGCACCTGGCAATCGAAATAGGCGTTCAGCAGGCCGATCAGACTCTCGGGCCGCAGGCGGTCTGCTCGGGTCGTGAAGCCGCGCATGTCGGAGAGCCAGATGGCGGCCTGGATCCGCTCGCTGTCGCCGCGATGGATCTGGCCGGACAGGATGCGCGCGCCCGCGTGATGCCCGACATAGGTATCCAGAAGATTGCTGGCGATGCGCGAGAGTGCCCGTACTTCGGCGACCCGGGCGAGCGGCGGCAGGATGGCCTCGACGGCGGCGATGTCATCCCGGGTGAAGCCGCCGGGCCGGCGGGTCGTCCAGGTTGTGCCATGCACCTCGCCATCGGTGAAGAAGAGGGGGGCTGCGAGATAGTCCGTCATGCCCTCGTCCCGGAACTTGCGCAGGATCTCGAAATCCAGCGGGCATGCGGGATCGGCGAGGCAGCGCCGCAGCGGCTGGCGCGTGTCATAGATCCGGGCAATGGGGCTGGCGAGGTATTCCGCGCTGGCGACGAACTCGGCCGAGGCCAAATTGGTAACGGTTCCCTTGCCCGGCGACCAGATGAAGCTCCGGCCGAGAAGCTGGGGATGCAAGGTGCGCACGAAGACGCCGACCCGGGCCAGCGGCAAGCCGGCCTCCACGAGCCGGTCGCAGAGCTGGCTCAGGACCGCGTCGGCTTCCTTCGCCGAGCGCGCTCCGTCGATCAGCCACTCGGCCGCAGCCCGCTGCCTGGCCCTATCCATGAGGACCTCCCCTCGCGCCAATCTACCCGCCAAAGAGACGTTGTCGCGGCCCGATTTTCGACAGGTGGATAGAGAATCATTCACGGGAGGGTGATCGCCCGGTGACTTTGGAGGAAGCGGCAAGATCGATACGAAGGATAGATGCGGAAGACGCCGATCGATTTCAGGCTGTCCACGAGATCCGGTGGCGTGCGGCGCCCCGCCTCGATTTATGCGGCGCGCGCGGCGATGCGAGGGGCGAGCCTGCGGATATCGGCGAGGATGTGTTCGTGTGTTCTGTTCATGGTGGAGTTCCCTCGGCTTTTCTGCTCATGGGAAAATCCTGCGGGGCCTGCGTTGCCGCAGAATTTCAGGGCCGGGGAATTGGGTTACCGCTGTAGCGGTTCCTTACCGCTTTCGGCGGGCGAGGAGAGGTCCTGCGGCGCTTCCTCAGCCGGCGTAGCCCGCCACGTAGTTCTGCTCGTCGATCTCGATGAGGGTCGGCGCCTTGCGCTCGCGGGCGGCCCGCAGCAGCGCCGGCAGCTCGGCGGGATCGACGAGCTTCACCGCCTCGCAGCCGAAACCCTTGGCCAGGAGTTGGAAGTCGGGGGTGAAGATGTCCACGCCGATGGGCTGGATCTGCTTGGAGATCATGTAGGACTTGATCTCGCCATAACCCCGGTTGTTCCACAGCAGCAGGATCACCGGCACCTCGATCTCGCGCGCCGCGCCCAGTTCCGGCAGGCTGAACTGCAAGCCGCCATCGCCGATCACGCAGACCACCGGCCGGTCGGGGGCGGCAAGCTGGGCCCCGATCGCGGCGGGAAGCGCATGGCCGAGGGTTCCATAGCCCGTCGAGGCGCAGAACCAGGAGCGCGGCTTGGCGCTGGCGAAATAGACGCAGCCGGCATAGCCCGGCTGGGTCGAGTCCCCGACGATGATGGAATCGGGAAGGGAATCGCGCACCGTCTCCAGGAGATGCAGGCAGGCCCGATAGGACGTGCTCAGCTCCCGCAGCAGGCGGTCGCGTGTTGCCGCGGCACGGTTGGCGCCGTCGTGCCGCGCCGCCTTGACCAGCGGCAGCAGCGCCGCCAGCCCGTCGCTCGCATCGGCGATGATGGGCAGGTCCGTTGCCTGGCCGCGCATGAGCTGCTGGGCGTCGATGTCGATACGGATGCTCCGGCCGCGAAACCGTGCCCGCCCCGTTTCGTAGAAATCATAGTCGGTCGGTCCCATCTCCGTCCCCGCCGCCAATATGACGTCGGATCCCTCGATCAGATCCATGACCGGCGGCATGGAGGGGCTGCCGGGCACGGCCAGCGGGTGGTCGGGCGGCAGAAGGCCGCGACCGTTGACGGTCATGACCGCCGGCGCGTCGAGCCTTTCCGCGAGCGCGCGGGCGAAGGGCTCTGCATCGGCGGCCCCGCCGCCCAGCAGCAGCAGGGGCGATCTGGCCTCGTTCAGAAGGCGCGCGGCTTCGCGGAGTGCGATCTGTGAGGGACCGGGCGGGCTCGGCAGCGCGGCGCGGGCTTGGGCAATCGGGGGTAGATGCTCCGCCGAGGCGGTGATGACGTCGAGCGGCAGCTCGATATGGACGGGGCGTGGGCGGCTGCCGGAGAAGAGGGCGAAGGCGCGCGCCACCACCTTGGCGAGCTCCTCCGGACGGGTGACCGTATGGCTGAAGGCGGAGACCTGGCGGACCAGCTGGCGCTGGTCCTGGAGCTCGTGAAGCCAGCCTTCCCCGGAGCCGATCTGGCCCAGGGCATTGACCGAGGAGATCACCAGCATCGGCACCGAATCCGCATAGGCCTGGCCCATGGCGGTCGCGATGTTGGTCATCCCCGGGCCGGTGATGATGAAGCAGACGCCGGGTCGGCCGGTGACGCGGGCATAGCCATCGGCCATGAAGCCTGCGCCCTGCTCATGGCGCGGCGTGACATGGCGGATGGGTGTGTTCGGCAGGCCGCGATAGAGCTCCACCGTGTGAACGCCCGGGATGCCGAAGATCACCTCGACCCCATAGGCTGCCAGTAGCTCGGCGAGATACATGCCGACGGTCTTCATGCCGATTCCCCAGAGACGTGACTCGCGCCATCAATAGCCGGTTCGTGCGCAGAGGGCGAGCCTTGTCCCGCCGCGGGCCGGGGATATGATGCGGGCCGCCGAAGGGGAGTGCGGCTCATATGTTCAACCTTAAGAGCAAGATCGCGATCGTCACCGGCGGCGGCTCGGGTATCGGGCTTGCGACCGCGCGGCGCTTCGCGGCAGCCGGCGCCAAGGTGGTTATCGCCAACCGCTCCGATGCGAGCGCGCTCGCCGAAGGTTTCGGCGCCGCCTATCTGCAAGTGGATGTGGCGGAGGAATCCCAGGTGAAGGCGCTGGTGGCGGAGGTGATCCGGCGCCATGGCCGCATCGATATCCTGGTGAACTCGGCCGGCCTGATCGACGACATGCTACCCATCACTGAAATGAGCGCCCAGGCTATGCGGCGCCATTTCGATGTGAACTGCATGGGGGTCTGGTCCACCATGCGTCACGCGGCACCGCATATGGCGGGCGGCAGCATCATCAACGTCTCATCGGTCGCGGCGCTGCTCGGCGTCGCCACCTATGCCGCCTATTCCGCCTCGAAAGCCGCGGTGGTCAGTCTGACCCAGACCGCCGCCGTGGAGCTCGCTGACAAGGGTATCCGGGTCAACTGCGTCTGTCCCGGCTCCATCGACACGCCGATGCTGCGCCAGCAGGCGAACGCCGATATCGAGATCGGCTTCATCGAGAAGGCAGCGGCCGCGGGCCGGATCGGTCGGCCGGAGGAGGTAGCCGCCCTCATCCATTTTCTAGCCGCCGATGACTGCCGCTACATCACCGGCCAAGCCATCATGATCGATGGCGGCCTCCTCAACATCCACGCCCATGCTTTGGTGGATACGGTGATCGCGGCGCGAGGAACATCATAGGCCGAGATGGCAACAGTGCGGTGCTACTACTGGGGCTGGAACCCCTGGCTCCGATCCAAGAGAAAGAACCGGGCGGGGTCATTGCGAATCTCGGCGAAGAGGCGGCCGTAGCGGTCCATCACCTCCTTGAG
>DATBBO010000128.1:0-16691 GCA_036270995.1 Dongiaceae bacterium
AATGTGCAGGTCGTCGCTTACGTCGTCGGGAACGGGGCGGCGAAGGTGACGACGAACGGCAAAGGCTGATCCAGAAGCACAGATCACCGAGCCCGTATCGGATTCAAGTTGCTTTATCCTCTCCTCCAGCCGCCAATAGAGCGCGCCAGTAGCTGCTGTCGCCGATTCAGCCGAGTTCGTGTAAGTGAGATGGCCGCACACGCAGCCCACGTCAGGGTCGGCGAAATATGGGTACAAATTGCTCAGGGCGGCCGAGTCCAGCATGACATTGGCATCGGTAAAGACAACGATTGAAGCTTCGGCCATTTCAGCCAGAAGATTCATCCCATAGGTCTTACCACGCCGCTCTGGCGATATGTGGAGCTTGATCTGGTCGGCATAGGGGCGGAGCAGATCGGCGGTCCGATCGGTCGCTGCATCGACATAGACGAGGATCTCGAGGTGCGGCGCCAGATGGCGCAGGTGAAGCAGGTTTCGCATCTTCGCCTCGATGACGCTTTCCTCATTGAAGGCGCAAAAGCACACCGCAATGGACTCCTCCCGACTGGCTGATGCGCGGACGATCCTAGCTCTTCCACGGCCTAGCCGAATCACCATCAGACTTGCGGGATAAGTGACGAACGGATGCAGGAAGCACAGCAGAAATAGAACGCCAAGCGCAAAGAGCGATCCGACCATGGCATCCCGCTACGACATCCGTCTCTATAGATCAATTCCCCGGAATAGCTATAAGCCTAATTGACAGGGTGCGAGCAAAGGGTGCGAAGCATAGTCAGTAGAGCCCTCGCACCCGACCATCCTGCGGTATGATGGCATGACGGCGTCTTGAGAGTCTGTCTGGTTGATCCTTCCCTCTTCACGGCGCCTTACGACCACGCGCTGATGGGTGGTCTTCGCGCCGGAGGAGATGAAGTACGTCTTTACACTTGCGTGGCGGCTGGCATCGACGCGCCCCGTCGGCACAGCGACGTCATTCAACACTTCTATCGACTATCAGCAATCACACCTCTATCGCGATTGCCAGCCCCCCTGTCGCGCTGGTGCAAAGGCCTGGACCACGCCGCTTCAATGAGACGCTTGGTTGGTGAGCTCATGGCTTGGCGACCAAGTGTGATCCACTTTCAGTGGACCCCGATTCCAATCCTCGACCGCTGGTTCCTGCAAGATCTGCGCACCATTGCGCCGATTGTCTGCACCGTCCACGACACGACTCCCTTCAATGGCAGCCCGAGCTCTTGGCTTCAAAGGATCGGGGCGCTCGAGATTCTCGCGAAGTTCGACGCCGTCGTGGTTCATACAGACCACGCTTATGAACGGCTAAAAGATCCGAACCTGAGAATAAAGGAGATCTGCAAGATCCCACACGGCCTGCTGGAGGGGCCTGCCGCCGACACGCCCCGCCGCCCCGCAGTTCCATCGACGTCCGTGAACATACTAGCATTCGGAAAGATCAAACCCTACAAGGGCTTGGACGTATTGCTGCACGCTCTTTCGCTGCTGTCCCCGGAGGACAGGAAGAGATGCTGCGTCAAAGTTGTGGGCAAGCCCTACATGGATACCCGTCTCCTGACACGACTGGCAGCATCGCTGGGTCTGAATGACATTGTGGAATTTGACTTTCGGTACATCGAGGACGATCAAATTTCCGGCTTGTTCCAGAGTGCGTCGGTCGTCGTCCTGCCTTATCGCAATATCGACGCCAGTGGCGTGCTGTTCACCGCGATAGCGTTGGGCTGCCCGGTCATCGCAACACGTATCGGCGGCTTTGCCGAAACGCTGAGCGATGGTTGCGAAGCCCTCTTGGTGCCCCCAAACAATCCACATGCGCTTTCGCTGGCAATACACCGAGTGATACAGGATTGCTCATTGCGGAGTCGCCTCGCCGAGGGAGTACGCAACTTGCGATATAAAACATTGAGTTGGGAGGAAATTGGCCAACTGACCCATCGATTGTACGAGCGCGCACGCGCCCGACAATGACCGCCCCGGCAAAGGCACTCTCGCCGCTGAGTTTCCCCATCCAGCTGTCCTAGCCGATCTGGAGCGATTCCTGGAAAAAATTGGGCGGGATCGCTCGATAGCGACAAGCAGTTCAATGTCTCGACGGCAGATGATCCGGGGCGGGTAAGGCAATGAACGAAAATCCGATCAGGGGTCTTCCGGCTCCACATCGGGAAGGAAGTCCTCAGCGCCCGGGCCGGTCTCCGTCCCCAGACGGATCATTCAGAATGAGTCGCAGGTTAATTGTTAGCAACGGATTCTCGGTAACCTATTGATTCGTATCAGTATCGATTCGCGAATCTTGATACGATCTCAAATCTCCCTTACTTTTTGATTAATTTTGTGGACTCAGCGTTAGCGCTTTTGTAAGCTTGTGTCTTGGGGCAGCGCTACGAAAAGGGTGGGGGAGATGCAACAGGATAGGTAAATGGCACTCACATCATCGGATTCCTCCCGAGCCGACGCCCCTTTTGCGCCGTCCTTGCGAGATTCAGCACAGAATTGGGTATCATCGTTAGATCAGGCTCTTAGCAGTTCCTTACTGTCTCTAGTCTTGTATATCGACGCGCAATCCCTGAGCCGAGAGTGCTTCAGCGCGCGCCTTGCCTACGATCTGCCGGAGTCGTCCATCGAGCCGGCGTCGAGCGTGCGAGAGCTTCAAAGCAATGGAAGTTGGCCCCGCGCGTCTGTCGTGATTCTGAACACTCACGGCGCGAGTGTGAACAGCCCAGAGGTTGCCGAGGACATAGCGGTGATCGCGGTAGCGGCACCGAACACGCCCCTTGTTCTTCTCTCAGATCTCGACGGACCGAGGGAAGTGATCCGGGCGATCCACCTTGGGGTGCGTGGCTACCTGTCAACGAATGTGTCGATTCAGCAGGCTATCGGAGTGATCAGGCTCGTGGAGCAGGGCGGAACTTATATTCCACTCAGCATTCTGACGGCTTGTGAGCGGGCAGACCATGCATCGTCCTGTCAGCCACTTGCGGAAAAGCAGACCTTCGTCGGATTCTCTCCGCGGCAACTTCAGGTACTGAAAGCCTTGCGCCAGGGCATGCAGAACAAGGTTATCGCTTACGAACTCGGCATGTGCGAAAGCACTGTCAAGGTGCACATCCGGCACATTATGAAGAAGCTCAATGCGCGAAACAGAACCCAGGTCGTATCTATGACTAATGCTCTAGAGCCAGACTTGTCGAAGTAGACCGAGTAGGTCCAAGCGATAGGTCTGACGCTGCATGTAGTCTGCGGTAGGCTCGGTTATTCTCCTCCTTTGTCGATGAGACTAAGGTTACTGGAGCAAAAGATGGCAGGGCAAAGGGACTCCCGAGGAGGGAGTGCTATGCCCTTTGGGCGAGGGCCATACTGAAGGCAGGCAAAGTCAGAGCAGCGCAGGAGACAGCAAGGTGTCGGCGGCGGCGGTGAGGGCCGAGGCCAACCGATGCTCCAGGAAGCCCAGTCGATCCCTCCATCAGCCGCACCCTTTAAAGGGAATCTTAGTCGATACCATTTAAAAGGTAGTACTGTTTGAGGACGACGGGGACTCGGTCATGGGCCGAAAAGCCAAGCCCTGTTTGCACTGCAGCATCCTCAGCGAAATTGGCCACCAGCTCGAAACCGGCGTGATAGACGGTCGACAGGCGCTGGATGATCTCGTCCTGGTGGTGGCCGACATTTTGGCAACGGTTCCGCCGGATCGAGTTCAAGCTGTGATGGCCGGCGTTATCAGAACGCTGCCGGCTGCAGAAGCCCGCGCCCGCGAAAGAATGAAGGGCCGGTCGACTCTGCAGGGAAAGCATGGCTAAGCGCGCTGCTTTGAAGGTCATCCCGCTGCGTCCAGCCGCGCAACCGTAGGCCCCCGCCATCTTATTCTGGCGCCTCTCATCAATCTTTAGACTTAGTCATTAGGCACCGAGACGAGGCGCAATATGTTTGCTTGCCTCGCTACCCCTAGTTCCCGCCGGCTGTTGGACCGAGTTATCCGGAGGCCACTGGCGCGGAGCCAAGGCGCCTCTGACCTGCCGGTGACCGCTATCGGGTGCACAATGCAAGTCACATCCTTTCTCTATGTAGCATCAAAGGTCGCATGGCGCATTGTCCAGCCAGAGAATTTGTTGATATTGCTCCTGGTAGTAGGGATTACCTTGCTTTTCACACGCTGGAATCGCCTAGGGTTCGGCCTGGTAGCTCTCTCGGGGGCGCTTGCATCGAGCCTCGCCTTCCTGCCCGTTGGGCGCTGGCTTCTCGCGCCTCTCGAGAATAGATTTTCTCGACTCGTTGATAGGCCCGCTCACGTCGATGGTGTCATCATGTTGGGCGGGATGGAGGGACCTCGACTCCCCGGAGCGCACTACGCTAAAGCCGAGAGTTACCCCCAGGGTTTTGTGGTCTTTGCTGATCTGGCCAGGTGTTATCCGAATGCGCGGCTGGTGTTTGCCGGCGGCGGTCCCTTGAGCGAAGGTGGCAAGTTTCGGGAGGCGGATGCCGCTCGCGAGACTCTGAACTCGATGGGGCTGGACACCAGGCGGATTATTTTCGAGCGAGAGTCACGTGACACACTCGAAAATGTTGTCAATGCGCGCACTATTGCGCGCCCTGCACCGGGGGAGATCTGGATTCTCGTCACCCCAGCCTTTCATGCACCTCGTTCGGTGGGTCTCTTTCGCGGGCAGGGGTGGGAGGTCATCGCTGATCCTGTCGATTTCCAGACGAGGACAGGATACGGCGACCGGGAGCGCTCTATCGATTTTCTGACGAATCTAGGCCAGACCTCGGTTGCGCTTAAGGAATGGATCGGAATGCTCGCGAACTGCTGGCTCGGGTACAGCAAGACCTGCTTTCCTTCACCAGATCCGAAACACTAGCGCGGACGATGCGGCTTCGCGGTAGGCGGTGCGCGATTGTGGGGGCGAGGCGGTCTTGGACCTGACGAGAGGCGAGGGCGGAACCAAGCTACTCTCGCGTTCGTAGGTGTCCAGCGTCACCCCGTCGACGGCGCGCACGGCGCAGGCCTGTCTGCCGAAGCCGCCGTCGTCTCTGTGTCTCTGTGACCTTGTCTTCTTTAAGCCCGGGAGAAGCGGCCGCCGAGGCGGAAGCGGTCGAGATAGGCGGGGAGGATGGCCTCCAGCCCGCTCGGCGCGATGCCGAGCTCGGCCAGGCCCGGAAGCTGGCCGCTGGCAACATTGTCGCGCTCCAGCAGCTTGACCTGGTCCGTCGTCAGCGGCGGGAAGGGAAGTAGGCCCAACACCGCGGCCTGCAGCCGGGCCATGCCCCAGGGCACCGTCACGAGCAGGCGCTTGCGGCCGATCTCGGCCAGCAGCAGCTCCATCAGCTCCCTGAAGCTATAGACCCGCGGCCCCGCCAGCTCATAGGTCTTGCCGGCATGGGGGAAGGGTGCGTCCAGGGGGGCGGCGAGAATCCTGGCCGCGGCATCGGCGACATCGCCGACATAGACCGGCTGGAAGCGGGTCTTGCCGCCGCCGATCAGCGGCAGCGCGGGGGAGAAGCGCGCCATCTCGCCGAAGCGGTTGAAGAAGTCGTCCTCGGGCCCGAAGACGATGCTGGGGCGCAGGATCACCGCCTCGGGGAAGGCAGAGCGAACGGCCGCCTCGCCCTCTGCCTTGCTGCGGGCGTAGAGAGCGGGCGAGCCAGGATCGGCGCCCATCGCCGAGATATGAAGCAGGCGCTTGGCGCCCGCGGCCTTGGCGGCCGCCGCGACCCGGCCAGCGCCCTCGGCATGGATGGCGGCGAAGCGCTGGGCCCCGCTCTCATAGAGGATGCCCACCAGATTGACCACATGGTCGACCCCCGCCACCGCCGCGGCGACGGAGGCGTCGTTGCGGATATTGGCCGCGACCGGGGTGATATGGCCGACATTGCCCAAGGGCTTCAGGAAAAGGGCCTCGTCCGGCCGGCGCAGCGCGATGCGCAGGATCCAGCCGCGCTGGGCCAGGCGCTGGACGATGTAGCGACCGATGAAACCCGCCCCGCCGAAGATCGTCGCAACCGGTGGCGCCATGCCTCTCTCCCCTGCAACCGAGGCTCTGATACTCCCGGCCAGAAGCGCTTGCAACAGGCCCCGCCGCAGCCCCACTTGTCCGTTGACTTTAGCGGCCGGCTGATGACAATCACGCGCCCGATCGGAACCCGGCCGAGATAACCTTTGGCGGCCGATCGCTGCTCACCGATGCCCAGGTGGCGGAACTGGTAGACGCGCAGGTTTCAGGTACCTGTGGCCGCAAGGTCGTGGAAGTTCGAGTCTTCTCCTGGGCACCATTGCGATAGGGTCGAGCGGGAAAGTTCCCTGGGATCGCATTCCTGGAACCTGCCCGGCGGATCGTTCTGGGCGTTTCCCTCGCGCCTGAAATGCTCTATCAACCGCCCATGAATATCAGGCTCCATCGCGGCGACCTCCCCGCCGATATCAGCTTCGGACCCGTGGTCGCCGTCGACACCGAGACCATGGGACTCAACCCTCATCGCGACCGGCTCTGCCTGGTCCAGCTCTCGGGCGGCGACGGCAATGGAGAGCTTGTGCAGATCCCCCAGACAGCCCCGGGGGCGCCCCATCACGCGCCGAACCTGAAGCGGCTGCTGGAAGACCCTCAGGTCCTGAAGATCTTCCATTTTGCGCGCTTCGATATCGCCGCCCTGAAGCAGGGTCTCGGCGTCGATTGCCGCCCGGTCTATTGCACCAAGATCGCCTCGCGCCTGGTGCGCACCTTCACCGACCGCCATGGCCTGAAGGACCTGTGCAAGGACCTCCTGGGGATCGAGCTCTCCAAGCAGCAGCAATCCTCGGATTGGGGGGCTCAGGAACTGACCCCGGAGCAGCTGCGCTATGCGGCGAGCGACGTGCTCTATCTGCACGCCTTGCGGGCGAAGCTGGACGCCGTGCTGGTGCGCGAGGGCCGCGACGAATTGGCACGGGCCTGCTTCGCCTTCCTGCCGACCCGGGCGGCGCTCGACCTCGGCGGCTGGGACGAGCCTGACATTTTTGCCCACTAAGCCCTTCGCAGGGCTGCTAAACTGGAGTCGCCACCCTGGCGACCTGCCTCAGAATTTCCCAAATTCTGAGGTATCCAGGCCGCCGGAACCGATAGCCCGTTCAGCGGCGGGATACGAGGAGGGGACAGGCCGGATCTCGCAATGACCAAACTTCGGACCGTTCGCAACGCCGGCGCCGACCGGCTGGCGGCCGAGCGCGTTTTGGGACTGGCCGCCACGGGGCTGAAAGCCCTGGCCGCCAGCCTCGATGCCCGCTTCGACCGGGCGCTCGACCTGCTCGCCGCCGTCGAGGGCCGGGTCGTGGTGACGGGCATGGGCAAGAGCGGGCATGTCGCCCGCAAGATCGCCGCCACGCTGGCCTCCACGGGAACGCCGGCGCTCTTCGTCCATCCGGCGGAGGCGAGCCATGGCGATCTCGGCATGATCGCCGAGCGCGACGGCGTCATCGCCCTCTCCAATTCGGGCAGCACGGCGGAGATGGGCCATATCGTCGCCCATGCCAAGCGCTTCCGCTTGCCCCTCGTCGCCATCACCAGCCGGGGCGAGAGCGCCTTCGCCGAGGCGGCGGATGCCGCCCTCATCCTGCCCAAGGTCCAGGAGGCCTGCCCGGTGGGCATGGCGCCCACCACCTCCACCACCATGATGCTGGCACTCGGCGATGCGCTCGCGGTTGCCCTCATGGAGCGCCGCGGCTTCACCGCCACCGATTTCCATGCGCTCCATCCGGGCGGCCAGCTCGGCCAGCAACTCCGCCGGGTCACGGAGCTCATGCATACGGGACCGGGCATGCCGCTCGTGGCGCTCGGCCGGCCGATGAACGAGGCGATCATCGAGATGACCGGCAAGAGCCTCGGCTGCGTCGGTGTCGTCGACGGGGCGGGATTGCTCGTCGGCATCGTCACCGATGGCGATCTGCGCCGCCACATGGCCCCCGATCTGCTCGACCAGCCGGTCGAGCGGGTGATGACCAGGGGTCCCAGGACCGTGCGGCCCCAGGCGACAATCGCCGAGGCGCTCGGCCTGATGGCGGCCAAGGACCGCCGGCCGATCACGAGCCTCTTCGTGGTGGAGGAGGGCAAGCCCGTCGGCCTTCTTCACATGCATGACTGCCTGCGCGCGGGGGCGCTGTGAGGCTCACCGTCGGAAATGTCCTGAAGCGCCGGAGCCGGGCGGCCCATCTGCTGCGGCCGCTGCCGCCTCATGTGCGCCGGCACTCCCTCATGGTCGCCGCCATGCGCCTGGCGCTGCCGATGATCGCGGCACTCCTGCTGGCGGCCTTGGCACTCTGGTCGAAGCTGGGCCTCGATACCCAGCACTTCATGCTGGCGCTGGCCACGATCGGCCCGCAGAAGATCGAATCCCTGACCATGCAGAATCCGCATTACGAGGGCATCGACGAGAAGAACCGGCCATACAGCCTCACCGCCAAATTGGCGACCCAGGTCGACAAGAAGGGCGATGTCATGGCGCTGACCGCGCCCGAGGCCGACATGACCATGGAGAACGGCGTCTGGCTTACGGTGAGCTCCGAGACCGGCCTCTACCAGCGGGCGAAGCAGTATCTCGACCTCAAGGGCCCGGTGAACATCTTCCACGACCAGGGCTATGAGATGCACACCCGCGACCTGCATGTCGATTTCGCCACCAACAAGGCGACGGGCCATCAGGCCGTGCAGGGGCAGGGGCCGGCCGGCGATCTGACGGCCCAGGGCATCGAGGTGACGGATGGCGGCAAGCGGATCTTCCTCCTCGGCCGCTCGCATGTGACGCTCTACGCCGCCGACCAGGTGAGTACGGCGGTGCCCCAGCCGTGACTCGTCTCAGCGCCGCCATCATCGTCCTGATTCTTTCGGCCGCCATCGCGGCGGCGGCGCAGCAGAGCAGCTCCACCTTGCCGGATCCGACGGTCGATCTGCCGGTGCCGGGAAGCACCAAGCCCGCAACCACGACCCAGGGCACGGGCAGTGTCCAGCAGGCGACGCAGAGCCAGAAGACCCAGCCGAAGACGCAGGGCCAAGGAACTCAGGGCCAAGGCACACAGGGCCAGGGCACAAAGGGCCAGGGCACGCAGGGCGGGGTCGGGGACACGCTCGGCAATCCCCTGGGCGGCTCGCCGCTCGGCGGGCTGGGGCCGGTCGACACATCGAGCTCGACAGGGCCGATGGAGATCGATGCCGATGACGGCATCGAATGGCGCCGCGACGAAAAGGTCTATATCGCCCGCGGCCATGCCAAGGCCACGCGGGGCGACATGTCGGTCTCGGCCGACAGCCTGATCGCCCATTACCGCGACACGGGCGGCGGCGCCGGCAGCACGGACCCGGATCAGAGCAAGACCGCCATCTACATGGTCGAGGCGCTGGGCAATGTCGTCATCCTGTCCAAGGATTCGAAGATCGTGGGCGACCGGGCGATCTACGATCTCGACAAGGGCTCGGCGGTCATCACCGGCAATGATTTGAAGGCGACCTCGAAGGACAGCGTCGTCACCGCGCGCGACAGCCTGGAATACTGGACGAAGCTAGGCGCGGTGGTGGCGCGCGGCGATGCGGTCGCCGCCGACAAGACCCACCATGTCAAGGCCGACATGCTGGTGGGCTATTTCCACACCGATGACAAGGGACAGAAGAAGATGTACCAGGTCGAGGCGACCGGGAACGTCCTGCTCGACAACAACGGCAATATCGCCCGGGCCCACAAAGCGATCTATAATATGGACAGCGATATCGCCACCCTCGATGGGGGAGTGAAGATCACCCGCGGCAAGAATCAGCTCAACGGCGAGCACGCTGTCTATAATACTAAGACAGGGCAGGCCAAGGTGACCGGCGGCAAGGGCCAGGTGAAGACCCTGCTCATCCCCGGCAGCGACGGCGGTAGCAAGGATTTGGGTGGGGCTCTGAAACCGTGATGGATTCCTCCACCAAGACGGGCCGGTCGGGCCTGGTGCCGGCGCCCGAATCGGCACGCGGCTCGGTCACGCCGCTGCGCGTCGACCAGCCGCGTCCCCGTCCCGCCGAGGTTCGTCCCGGTGAGGCTCGTCCCCTTGAGGCGCGCCCCTCCGAAGCGCGCCCCGCCGAGGCGCGAAAGGCGGCGGAGCCGAAACCGAGCACCGCGCCGCACGAGCTACCCGACCATGGCGCAGCCCCGGGCCCGGCCGAAGAGCACGCCTATGACAAGGGCCTCGTCGTGCGCAGCCTGATGAAGCGCTTCAAGAAGCGCCCCGTCCTGCGCGGCGTGTCGGTCTCGCTGAACCGGGGCGAGGCGGTGGGCCTGCTCGGCCCCAACGGGGCCGGCAAGACGACCTGCTTCTACATCATCACCGGGCTGGTGCGCGCCGATGCCGGCACCATCGGCCTCGACGGCTACGACATCACCGATCTTCCCATGTATCGCCGGGCCCGGCTCGGCATCGGCTATCTGCCGCAGGAGGCCTCGATCTTCCGCGGCATGTCGGTGGAGCAGAACATCCGATCGGTGCTGGAGATCGTCGAGCCCGAGCGCTCGCGGCGCGAGGCCCGGCTGGACGAGCTCCTCGACGAGTTCTCCATCGCCCATCTGCGCAAGGCGCCGGCCCTCGCGCTTTCCGGCGGCGAGCGGCGGCGCTGCGAGATCGCACGCGCGCTCGCCGCACAGCCCGACTTCATGCTGCTGGACGAACCGCTCGCCGGCATCGATCCCATCGCCGTGGGCGATATCCGCGATCTCGTCTCCCATCTCAAGGATCGCGGCATCGGCGTGCTCATCACCGACCACAATGTCCGCGAGACCCTCGAGATCGTCGACCGCGCCTATATCCTCCATGAGGGCCAGGTGCTGCGCGAAGGCTCGCCGGCCGACATCGTCATGGACGAAGACGTGCGCCGCGTCTATCTGGGCGAGCGCTTCAGCCTCTAGGGCCTATGCCCGCCATCGCCGTGCCCCTGTTCCTGACACCCCCTCGCCCCGCGAAAGGGGGAGAGGGATGGGGCGAGGGGGGCAGCTCCGGTGCCGGCAATAGAACCCCCTCACCCTGCCTCTCCCCCTTCCAGGGGGAGGGGGGAAGAAGAGAATTGGGGGGCGGGGGGCAAGAACCTCCGGAGCGCGGGGAATAGATGCTCCGCTCCCGCCTCGGGCAGCAGGCCGTGACCCGGATCGCGACGGGGCTCACGCCGGCGCAGCAGCAATCCATCAAGCTCCTCGGCCTGACCAATGGCGAGCTCGCCGATCTCCTCGCCGAGGCCCTGGCCGAGAACCCCCTGCTCGAGCCCGCCGCGGATCTGCCCGAGGCAGCGCGCGCCCGTCTTCGAAGCCCCCCGTCGAAGGTGCCGCGCCTGCCGCCTGCGCCCCGGCCCCTGCCGGCAGCGCTCGGCCGACTCTTTGCCGCCCCTGCCCGGCGCCGGCCCGGGGCCGGGGGCGAGGCGGCGGCGGATACGGCCGCTGCCGGCCCGAGCCTGCAGGAACATCTGACGACCCAGCTCGGCACCGATCTGCCCGATCCGGCGGATCGGGCCATCGGCGGGGCCTTGGTCGAGGCGGTGGACGAGGCCGGCTACCTGACCCAGGAGCCGGCCGAGATCGCCGGACGCTTGCGGATCGACCCCGCACGGGTCGCCCGCGTGCTGAAGCGCCTGCAGGAGTTCGACCCGCCGGGCGTCTTCGCCCGAAGCCTCTCGGAATGCCTCGCCCTCCAGCTCGCCGATCGCGGCCGGCTCGATCGGCCGATGGAGCGGCTGCTGGAGCGCCTCGACCTCCTGGCCGAAGGCAAGCGCGAGGCGCTGCGGCGTCATTGCGCGGTCGAGGCGCCGCGCCTCGACGCCATGATCGCCGAGCTCCGGCGCCTCGATCCCCGGCCGGGCCTCGCCTTCGAGCGCAGCGCCGCGCAGGCGGTGACCCCGGACCTCACCATCGAGCGCAATGCCGCGGGAGGCTGGGAGGTGGATCTCAACGGCGACAGCCTGCCGCGGCTCGCTCTCAACGAGCGCTATCCCGATTCCGGCGATATCGAGGCCCGCGCCTATCTGAGAGCCCAGCGCAGCGCGGCGCAGTGGCTGCTCCGCGCCCTCGATCGGCGGGCCGACACCTTGCGCCGGGTGGCGGAGATCATCGTCCAGCGCCAGGCCGGCTTCCTGGAAGGCGGGGCGGGGGCCCTCAAGCCCCTCTCCCGGCGCGAGATCGCCCGCTCCCTCGGCCTCCATGAGAGCACCGTCAGCCGGGCCATCTCCGGCAAGCATGTCGCCACCCCCAGGGGTGTCGTGGCGCTCTCGGCATTTTTCGGCGGCGGGCTGGGGGAAGCGGCGGATGTCGCTCCGGCGGCGGCGCGAGCGCGCCTCAAGGAGATCGTCGAAAAGGAGCCTCGGGGCCATCCTCTCAGCGATCAGGAGATCGTCCGAAGGCTCGGGCAGGGCGGCATCGCTCTCTCTCGACGGACTGTCGCCAAATATCGGGAAATGCTCAAGATTCCGCCGTCGCACCGGCGCCGGCGGATGGCGTCCTTGTAAGGGAAGAGGGTCGATCCAACATAGAAAATCAAAGCCATACAGGGAGTAGCCCCATCGCTTGACAGCCCCTGCCGGCGCCCCTAAGTTTTGCCGCCTTCGCGCCGGGCCCTCGAGGAAATGTCCAGCGCCGGAGCTGCCCGGAAACCGGGACCCCGACAGATGAAACTGATCGTCAAAGGCCAGCAGATCGATGTGGGCGACGCCTTGCGCGAGCATGTGCGCGAGAGCCTGGACTCCGTCTTCGGCAAATATTTCGGCGATGCCATCGATGCCACGGTGATCTTTTCCCGCGAGGCCCATCTCTTGCGCGCCGCGCTGACCGTGCGCGTCGGCCGCGGGATCGCGGCCCAGAGCGAGGCCACCGCCGATCAGCCCTATGCCGCCTTCGACATCGCGGCCGACCGGCTGGCCAAGCGCCTGCGCCGCCATAAGCGACGCTTGCGCGATCATCATAAATTGCCGTCGGACGGACCGCTTTCCGCTCAGATGGCGGATCACTATGTGCTCGCCCATGACGATGAGGACGAAGCCGGCGAGGCCGATGGCCAGCCGGCGGTGGTTGCCGAGATGAAGGCGGAGATCCTGGCGCTGACAGTGAGCGAGGCGGTCATGCGCCTCGATCTCGAGGACAGCGGCGCCCTCATGTTCGTGAACCGCGCCCATGGCGGGCTGAACATGGTCTATCGTCGGCCCGACGGGAACATCGGATGGGTCGATCCGAAGGGCAATCGCGGCACCTGACCATAGGGGGATCGATGGACATCGGCGAGTTGATTACACCCGCGGCGGTCGTGCCGCGCTTGCGGGTTTCCAGTAAGAAGAAGCTTCTCCAGGAGATCGCCCGGCGCGCGGCCGAACTGGTCGGCCTGCATGAGCGCCAGATCTTCGACGCCCTGCTGGAGCGCGAGCGCCTCGGCTCGACGGGTGTGGGCAACGGCATCGCCATCCCCCATGCCAAGCTGCCGGGGCTGGCGCGCCTGCAGGGCCTCTTCGTCCGCCTCGAACCGCCCGTCGATTTCGACGCGGTGGACGAGCAGCCGGTGGATCTCGTCTTTCTCCTGCTGGCGCCGGAATCGGCGGGGGCCGATCATCTGAAGGCGCTCGCCCGGGTCTCGCGCCTGCTGCGCGACCGCCAGGTCTGCGAGAAGCTGCGCGGGGCCGAGCATCCCGACGCCATCTATGCCCTCTTGACCGAGCCCCAAGCCAGCCACCACGCCGCGTAGCGACGACACCCCGCTTAGCTCTCTACGACGATCGCCAAATGAAAAGCCCTTCCGGCCGTGCCGGAAGGGCTTTTCGAATCCGCCGCTATCGGCGCGTCAATGCACGCTGACGGGCTCCAACTCGTATTCGCGCACGGCGGCTTCTGCCAGCGCGCGGGTGGGGGCGAAGGCGACCTGGGTCCCGTCGGCTGTGAAGATGCCGAAGCCGTCGGTGCCGTCCATGGTCACATGACGCAGATAGGCCATGCTGTGCAGCCCAAGCACTGCCAGATCCTGAGGCGAGATATGCCGGATGTTAGCGATGCCGTTCATGCATTCTCCTCCTTTGCCAGGGTCCGGCGCGCCGGGATCGGCCCGCCGACACTGACCCGGCCGCCGCTCTGGGCACCCGGGGTAATGGGAATCCGCCTGACCTGCGGCTCGATGACCGGGCGAAAGACCTCGATCGCCAAGAGCCCGTTGGCCAGATTGGCGCCGGTGATCTCGAGGCCGTCGGCCAGCATGAAGCTGCGCTGGAACTGCCGCGCGGCGATGCCGCGGTGCAGGAACACGCGCTCCCCCTGGTCGGGCTGCTTGCCGCGGATGGTCAGCTGATTGGCCTCCAGCCGGATATCGAGATCCTCCGCCGCGAAACCTGCCACCGCCAAGGTGATTCGCAGGCGGTTCTCGGCGAGCTGCTCGATGTTATAGGGCGGATAATTGTCGGCGCTCTTGCCGATGCGGTCCAGCGTCCGCTCGAACTGGTCGAAGCCGAGCAGCAGGGGGCTGCTGAACAGAGACACGCGCGACATCCGATCTGCCCCTTCCTGAAAAGCGAGCGTAACTCTGGAAAGATTCCAGAATGGCCCCGACTGGGCGCCACCAAAAGAAAAATGGTAAAATGGCAAATGGGTTTCAAGACCCGGCGGGCAATATTGCGCCGCCGGCGCGGCCGGCACGCAAGCCCCTGGAATCGCAGGGAATCAGGCGGGCTCGGCGTCGATTCCGTACTTGGCCCGGACCTTGGCCACCGCCTCGCTGACCGCGATCAGGCAATCGTCGCGGAAGCGCTCCAATTCCTTGATCGAGCGGCCCGCGGCTTGCGCCTTGGTCCCCTCCACCATGCGCCGGGTGAGCTCGGGCGTCAGCGCCGGGCCTTTGAGGTTCGTCCATGGCAGCTCCAGCGCCGGGCCGAAATGATCCATGAAATGCGCCATACCCTCATCGCCCCCGGCCAGATGGTAGATCAGGCAGGTGCCGAAGAAGGACCAGCGCAGGCCGGGGCCGAAGCGGATCGCATCGTCGATATCGCCGGTGGTGCAGACGCCATCGGCGATCAGATGCAGCGCCTCGCGCCAGAGCGCCTCCTGGAGGCGGTCGGCGATATAGCCCGGCACCTCGACATTGACCTTGAGCGGGCGCATGCCGATGCGCCTGTAGAAGGCGATTGCAGTCTCGATCGCGGCCGGGGAGGTCTTCTTGCCGCCCAGCACCTCGACCAGGGGCAGCATGTAGACCGGATTGAAAGGATGGCCCACGAGCACGCGCTCGGGATGCTTGCAGTCGGCCTGGAAGTTCGAGGGCAGCAGGCCCGAGGAGCTGGACGCGATGACGATGTGAGGCCGCGCCGCGGCGTCGATGCGGGCATGGAGCTTGCGCTTCAGATCATCGTTCTCCGGCGCGCTCTCCTGGACGAAATCGGCCTCGGCGACGGCAGCCTCCACCGCGCCGGCGAAGCTCAGGCGCTCCTGGCTGGCACCGGGCTTGAGGCCGATCTTCGTCAGCGCCGGCCAGGCATTGGCGACACCGGCGCGGATCTTCTCCTCCGCGCCGGGCGCGGGATCGGTCGCCACCACATCCAGCCCGTGGGCCAGGCAGCGCGCCGCCCAGCCGCTGCCAATGACGCCGCCGCCCACCAGGGCGACGCGGCGGATCTCCGTCGTCTCGGCCATCTTTCTCTGATCCTTGCTTCGATGAGTTACAGGCGCTGGCGCAGACCCAGCTTCTTGCGCGCCTCCGCCGGCGTCAGGCTGCGGGCTCCCATGAGGCGGATGATCTCCACGGCGCGCTGGACCAGCGTGCCATTGCTCGCATGGACGCCGCGGTCGAGCCAGATATTGTCCTCGAGTCCGACGCGCACATTGCCTCCCAGAAGCACCGCCTGGGCCACCATGGGCATCTGCATGCGCCCGATGCCGAAGCCGGCCCAGACGGCGCCCGCCGGCAGCATGTCGCGCATCGCCTTCATGGACTTGGTGTCCGCCGGCGCACCCCAGGGAATGCCGAGGCAGAGCTGGAACATCGGCGGCTCCTCCAGCAGCCCCTCCTCATGCATGCGCTTGGCGAACCAGAGATGGCCGGTGTCGAAGACCTCCAATTCCGGCTTCACCCCCAGCTCGCGGATCCGCTTGGCCCCGGCGCGCAGCTGGTTGGGGGTCGAGACGAAGATCATGTTGCCGTCGCCGAAGTTCAGCGTGCCGCAGTCGAGCGTGCAGATCTCCGGCAGCAGCTCCTCGACATGCACCAGGCGCTCCAGCGCATTGACGAGATCGGTGCCCGGGCCCGCCTTGCGGGGATCCTGGTCGTCGACCTCAAGATCGCCGCCCATGCCGGCGGTCAGGTTGATGATGATATCGACCCCGCTGTCGCGCACCCGCTTCACCACCTCGCGGTAGTACTCCGTCTTGCGGCTGCCCTTGCCCGTGCCGGGATCGCGGACATGCATATGTGCGATCGCCGCCCCGGCCTTGGCGGCCTCGATCGCCGCATCGGCGATCTGCTGCGGTGTCACGGGAATGGCGGGATGCTTGCCGACGGTATCGCCCGCGCCGGTGACGGCGCAGGTGACGATGACTTCCTGATTCATGTGAGCGTCTCTCCCTGGGCCGTTCACGGCCTCGGGGGAGGAAAATAGAGACCGCCGCAGGCCCTGACAATCCAGCTACCGCCGTGAACTGTCGCAAGCCCGCCGCTCACGGCAGCGCGCTATTTCCACTCCTTG
>DATBBO010000129.1:0-4046 GCA_036270995.1 Dongiaceae bacterium
AACAGGTTGATCACCGAGAGTTCCTGGCCCGGCGTCACCCCCGGCACGCTGCCGGGCAACATCCCCGCTTCCAGCGGGGCGGTCGGTGTGGCGGGGAGAGTCTGATCCATCGGCTAAACGAGCTCCTTGGAAATACGAACACTGGTTAGGGCGGCGCGCATCGCGTCCGGCAGACGCACGGGCCGTCCCTGGCGGCTGACGCAGGCGATGCGCAGGCGAAGCCGCGCCAGCAGATCCTCCCCGCGTCGGACTTGCTGGTCGAGGCGAATGACGGCGGCACCCACATCGAGCACCCGGGTCTCCACCGTCAGGAGGTCGTCGAGCAGAGCCGGCTTCAGATACTCGATCTCGCAGCGGCTGACGGCGAAGGCGGCATCGAACTTCTCGGCGAGCTCGCGATGGTTCGAGCCGGAGGCGCGCATCATCTCGGTCCGCGCCCGCTCGGCGAACTTCAGGTAGTTGGCGTAATAGACGATGCCCGCGGCATCCGTGTCCTCGTAATAGACGCGGATCGGGAAACGATGGACCTCAGTCATCCTCGCCCTCCGCTGTACTTTCGCGCAGAAGATCGAGCTGCGGCGAGCGCTGGGGCTCCGCCAGGCCCAGATAGCGGAATCCGCCGGCCGTCAGCATGCGGCCCCGGGGCGTGCGCTGAAGCAGGCCTTCCTGGATCAGATAGGGCTCGATCACCTCTTCGATCACATCGCGCTGCTCGGAGAGCGCGGCGGCCAGGGTTTCCACGCCCACTGGGCCGCCGCTGTAATGGGTCGCGATGCAGCCGAGATATCGCCGATCCATGGCGTCGAGCCCACGGCCATCTACCTCAAGCCGGTTCAATGCCTGATCGGCGATGCGCGAATCCACCTCGCCCTCCCCCGCCACGGCGGCGAAGTCGCGGACCCGGCGCAGCAGCCGGCCTGCGACCCGCGGAGTCCCGCGGGCGCGCCGGGCGATCTCACCGGCCCCGCTCGCTGAGAGCCGAAAGTCGAGGAGGGCTGCGGCACGGCTGACGATGCGCTCGAGCTCGGCCGGCGTATAGAAATTGAGTCGCAGCGGGATGCCGAAGCGCTCGCGCAAGGGGGTAGTGATCAGGCCCGATCGGGTGGTCGCCCCGATCAGGGTGAAGGGCGGCAGGTCGATGCGCACCGAGCGCGCCGCGGGCCCTTCGCCAATGATGAGGTCGAGCTGGAAATCCTCCATGGCGGGATAAAGGATTTCCTCCACCGCCGGGTTCAAGCGATGGATCTCGTCGATGAACAGCACATCACGCGGCTGCAGGTTGGTCAGCAATGCCGCGAGATCGCCGGCGCGCGCGATCACCGGGCCGGAGGTGGCGCGGAAGCTGACGCCGAGCTCGCGCGCGACGATCTGGGCCAGCGTCGTCTTGCCCAGGCCCGGCGGGCCGAAGAACAGCACGTGGTCGAGAGCCTCGCCGCGGGAGCGGGCCGCGGCGATGAAGATCTTGAGATTGGCGCGAAGCTGCTCCTGGCCGACGAAATCCTCGATCGACTGCGGACGCAGGGTCGAATCGGCCCGATCCTCCGGCACCGGCTCGGGTGCCACCATGCGCGGCGGCGGCGTCACTGGCTGAGCTCCTTAAGGCCGGCCTTGATCAGCTGATCGACCTGCGCCCCGCCACCCAGGCGGCGCGTGGCTGCGGCTACCGCCTCGAAGGCTTCGGCCCGGCGATAGCCGAGATTGACCAGGGCCGAGACCGCATCGGCCTCGACACCCCGCTCGGGCAGTGCAGCGATGGCGGGGCCAAGCGCGACGGTACCGACCTTGTCCTTGAGCTCGGCGGCGATGCGGCCCGCCAGCTTCTGGCCGACACCCGGCGCGCGGGCGAGGCTCGCTTTGTCTCCCGCGGCAATCGCACGGGCGAGGTCGTCGGGGCTGAGAACGCCCAGCACGGCCTGGGCCAGCTTGGCGCCGACTCCCTGCACGGTCGTCAGCAGCCGGAACCAGTCGCGCTCCGCGACATCGGCGAAGCCGTAGAGATGGATGTGGTCCTCGCGCACATGGGTCTCGACCAGGAGCGAGGCCGGCGCACCCTTGGCCGGCAGGCGCGCCAGGGTGCGGGGCGAGCAGAAGACGAGATAGCCCACCCCGTTGACGTCGAGCACGATCCCCTCGGCCGTCGCCGCATCGATGAGGCCGGTCAGCTTGGCGATCATGCCGTGACCCCGGCCGCGAGCCAGCGTTCCCGGGTCGCCGCGTGGTGGGCATGGCAGATAGCCACGGCCAGTGCATCGGCGGCATCCGCCGTTTCCATCAGGCAGCCCGGAAGCAGCCGGCGCACCATCATCTGAATCTGGGGCTTAGCGGCATGGCCGGCCCCCACCACCGACTTCTTGATGAGATTGGCGGGATATTCGGCTACCGGAAGCCCGGCGAGTGCCGGCACCAGCAGCGTGACCCCGCGCGCCAGACCCAGCTTCAGGGTCGAGGTCGGGTTCTTGTTGACGAAGGTTTCTTCCACCGCCGCGGCATCGGGCTTGAAGGCGGCGATCACCGCGCTCAGACCCTCATGCAGCTGCACCAGGCGCTCGGCGAGCGATCGGTTCCCATCGGTATGGACGGCCCCATCGGCGACATAGCGCAGGCGCGACCCGCTTGCCTCGATCACGCCCCATCCCGTATGGCGCAAGCCGGGATCCAGGCCGATGAGGCGCATCCCTTGGGCCCTCAGGCCGTGAGCCGGGCCAGCACGTCATCGGCGACCTCGAAATTGGCCGAGACGGTCTGCACGTCGTCATTGTCTTCGAGGATATCGACCAACTTCAGCAGCGATTCCGCCGCGGTGGCATCCACCGGCACGGTGGTCGTCGGCCGCCAGACCAGGCGCGCCTCCTGGGGCGCGCCGAACTTGGCCTCGAGCTGGTCGCGCAGCCGGGCGAAATCCTCGGGCGCACTCGTCGCCTCATGGCTCTCGGCGTCGCTCTCCACATTCTCCGCCCCCGCCTCGAGCGCGGCGTCGAACATGGCCTCGGCGCTCGCGGCCTTGGCGGGATAGCGCACCATGCCCTTGCGCTCGAACAGGAAGGAGACGCTGTTGGTCTCCCCCAGCGCGCCGCCATGCTTGCTGAAGGTGGTGCGCAGATCGGAGACCGTCCGGTTGCGGTTGTCGGTCAGGGCCTCGACGATGAGCGCAACACCCCCGGGGCCGTAGCCCTCGTAGCGGACCTCCTCGTAGTTGGTGCTGTCCTCGCCGCCCGCGCCGCGCTTGATCGCGCGCTCGATGGTGTCCTTGGACATGTTGGCGGTCCGCGCCGCGATCAGCGCCGCCCGCAGCCGCGGATTGGCGTTGGGGTCCGGCAGGCCGGTGCGCGCCGCGGTGGTCAGCTCGCGAATCAGCTTGGTGAAGGCCTTGGCGCGCTTCGCATCCTGCGCGCCCTTGCGATACATGATGTTCTTGAACTGGGAATGGCCAGCCATCGACCGGGACCTCGAATCGGCAGCAAGGCCCGGGCGTTCCGTAACGGAGGTCGAGGCCGAGCCGCGGTTATCGATAAAGCGCCAATATGGCAAGAATTGGGCGCGTTCTATAGGGATTCTGCCCTATTGCCAAGGACTTCCCACTATTTCGCCCGGGTCTCGTCAGGCCGCAGAACTTCCGGGCGGAAGCTCCGGCGCCAGAATGCCGCCCTGGAGAATCGGCAGCGCGCGCCTGGCGAGTCCGGTCCGGTCATCGGTCTCGATGAACAGGCCGCAGAGGGTGGCCGGCCCCTCCGCCGGCGTCATCCGCTCCGTCGGCAGCTTGCGGGTGAAGCGCTGCACCGGGACCGTTCGCGTCATGCCGATGACCGATTCGTAGTCGCCGCACATGCCGGCATCGGTCATGAAGGCGGTGCCGCCGGGCAGGATGCGGGCATCCGCAGTGGGCACATGGGTATGGCTGCCGACGACCACGCTCACCTTGCCGTCGAGATGATAGCCGAAGGCCTGCTTCTCGCTGGTGGCCTCGGCGTGAAAGTCCACCAGGATCGCGTCCGCCTGCTCCCCGAGGCGATGGCCCGCCAGGCGATCGAGGGCGGTCGCGAAGGGGT
>DATBBO010000130.1:0-3971 GCA_036270995.1 Dongiaceae bacterium
CATGCGCGCGACCCTTGAGGAGGTGATGACCGAGGCGGCCTATGAGCGGATGCTGGCGCTCTCGGCGCGGCTCGCGGCGGGGCTCGAGAGGGTGATCGGCGAGAATGCGCTCGCCTGGCATGTCCAGCGGGTGGGCGCGCGGGCGGAATGGCTGTTCTCGGCCACCGCGCCGCGCAACGGCAGCGAGGCGGAGGCGGCCCTCGACCACGAGCTGGAGCGCGCCCTCCATCTCTACCTCCTCAATCGCGGGGTGCTGATCGCGCCCTTCCACAACATGACCCTCTCAGCACCAGTGACGGAGGAGGCGCAGGTCGATCGCCTTGTGGGGGCGGTGGAGGGGGCGGTGAAGGAGCTGCTGGCGTAGAGCAAGATCGGGTCAGCTTGAATCAAGCTGACCCGTGAATCTTGCTCTAACTTATGGGCTTAGAGCCTGATTCACGTCTCAAGCCGAACGGGCTTGAGACGATCAGGCTCTAGGGGCCGCCCTGTCCTCCGAGGAGAGAACGCGGCGCCGCTACTCGACCTTTTCGTCGGGATAGGTGCCGTAGAACGCGCTGCGCTTCAGCCAGCCTTTGTAGCCATCGGCGTCGAGGCGGCACCAGAGGCCGGTGCAGCGCAGGATCTGGGCGACGACGCCCGGCATCACCTTCGCGGCCGGGGCGGCCGTGTCGGAGGGATCCTGCAACAGCTCGCGCTCGGTCCCGGTAATGAGTGCGTAACGGCCGCCATCCAGCATGCTCTGATGAACCCAGCCGATGGTGCCCTGCCAATCCTTGATCTTGCGCCAGGTGTCGTATTCGGCGATCACCTCCACCGGCATGTGGCGGCGCTGATAGATCCACTGCACCGGGAAGTTCATCCCCGGGCCGGTGCGCAGATAGATCTTGCTGGCATGGAGGGAGACGAAGCGGGGAACGGGAAGCCCGCCCTGGTCGCGGGCAAGCAGGGGAAGGCTCCTCGAAGCCAGGAGCAGGATCGCCAGCAGCAGAATCCCCAAAGGCCGAATCAGGCCGTCCCGCATGACGACACGTAAACCGCGCGGCGGGCATGCGGTCAAGCCTCCTGAAGGGGCCGCGCCCTGGACAAGCCCGGCGTCGCTTGCTATGGCAGCTTCCTACCCGCCGAAGAGAGCCCGGATGCCCGTCAAGCCCGTCGTCGTCGTCACCCGCAAGCTTCCCGACCCGGTCGAGACGCGGATGATGGAACTGTTCGACGTGCGCCTGAACCTCTCCGACACCCCCATGACCCAGGCCCGGCTCATCGAGGCGGTCAAGTCCTGCGACGTGCTGGTGCCCACGGTGACCGACCGGATCGATGCCGCGGTCCTCTCCCAGGCGGGGGAACGGCTGAAGCTGATCGCCTCCTTCGGCACCGGCGTCGACCATATCGATCTCAAGACCGCCCGCCAGCGCGGGATCAGCGTGACCAACACCCCCGGGGTGCTGACCGAGGACACCGCCGACATGACCATGGCGCTCATCCTCGCCGTGCCGCGGCGCCTCGCCGAGGGTGAGCGGCTGCTGCGCGGCGGCGCCTGGACCGGCTGGAGTCCGACCTTCATGCTGGGCAAGCGCATCTGGGGCAAGCGCCTCGGCATCGTCGGCATGGGCCGCATCGGCAGCGCGGTGGCGCGGCGCGCACGTGGTTTCGGACTCGCCATCCACTATCACAACCGCCGCCGCGTGCATCCGACCGTCGAGCATGAGCTCGAGGCCACGTATTGGGAGAGCCTCGACCAGATGCTGTCCCGGATGGACATCATCTCGGTCAATTGCCCGCATACGCCGGCGACCTTCCACCTGCTCTCGGCCCGGCGCCTGAAGTTGCTGCCCAAGCATGCCTATATCGTCAACACCTCCCGCGGCGAGGTGATCGACGAGACGGCACTGACCCGGATGCTGGAGAAGGGCGAGCTCGCTGGTGCCGGTCTCGACGTCTTCGAGCATGAGCCCGCGGTGAATCCGAAGCTGCTCAAGCTCGGCAATGTGGTGCTGCTGCCCCATATGGGCTCGGCCACGCTCGAGGGCCGGCTCGACATGGGCGAGAAGGTCATCATCAACATCAAGACCTTCGTCGACGGCCACAAGCCCCCGGACCGCGTTCTGGAGACGATGTTCTAAAAACACCTCTCCCGTGCTTTGAAACGGGAGAGGTGGTGGCCTCAGCGCTCGGAGCGCCTCACTTTCTTCCCCCGCCCCCTCGATGGGGGCGGGCCGGGGTGGGGGTGACGGCGCTTCCTCACATGCCTAAGCTTGCCGATATGAGCGTACCGGTCGCCCGCAAGCTTCGCAAAAGGCTGACGGATGCCGAGCGCCGCATTTGGTCACGGCTTCGGCTGCGGCAGCTCAATGGCGTGAAGTTTCGGCGACAAAGCGCCGGTGGGACCTACGTGGTCGACTTCGTCTGCTTCGACCGAAAGCTGGTCATTGAAGTCGACGGTGGCCAACACGCGGTAATGACACCCCAAGAACGGGAACGCACCGCTTGGCTGGAATCGGACGGATTTCACATTATCCGTGTCTGGAATAATGTCGCGTTGCAGAATACTGACGGCGTGGTGGAGCACATTCTGCGCTATCTCGCCCTGCCTCACCCCCCACCCTAACCCGCCCCCACAAGGGGGGCGGGAAATCGAAACCGACCCCCTAAGCCTTCCCCGCCAGTTCCTTGAGCGCGTCGGCCTCGAGGCGATAGTAGATCTTCTCCTCCACGCGCCGGGCGCCCAGCCGGTCATAGAAAGCCAGGGCCTCGGGGTTGTCGGTCTCGGCGGTCCAGTCGAAGCGCGAGCAGCCGCGCTCGAGGGCCAGCTTGGCAAGGAAGGCCATCAGGGCCTGGCCGACTCCGCGGCCGCGTGCCTCGGCGAGGGCGAAGAGGTCCTTCATGTAGAGCTGCCCGGCCGGGCCAGGAGCGGGGAAGAGCACGGCGAAGGTCGCGAGTCCGACGGGTTTGCCGTCCAGCTCGGCGATCGCGATCTCGCAGCTGCGCGCGGCCAGAATGTTGCGCCGGACATGCTCGGCCATCGCCTCCCCCGAGGGTGCGGCGGCGCCCCAGTAGTGAAGATCGACGGCATGAAAAAGCGCGGCGAGGGCTACCTCGTCGCTCCCCTCGGCAAGGCGGGTCCGGAGCTTGGGCTCCCTCACCCCGCTTTCATCCGGCTGAGGAAGTCGTCGAAATAGGCGATGGTCCGCCTGAGGCCGTCCTTCAGGGGCACCTTGGGCTCCCAGCCGAGATGCTTCTGGGCAAGGGTGATGTTGGGCTGGCGCTGGAGCGGGTCGTCCTGGGGCAGCGGCTTGAAGACCAGCTTCGATTTGGAACCGGTCTCGGCGATCACCAGCTCGGCGAGCTGGCGGATGGTGAACTCGCCGGGATTGCCGAGATTGATCGGCCCGGTCACTTCGTCGTCGGTCGCCATCAGGCGGATGAAGCCCTCGATCAGATCGTCGACATAGCAGAAGGAACGGGTCTGGGCGCCATCGCCGAAGATGCTGATCGGCTCGCCCTTCAGCGCCTGGACGATGAAGTTGGAGACCACCCGCCCGTCATTGGGATGCATGCGCGGGCCATAGGTGTTGAAGATCCGCGCCACCTTGATGCGCAGCTTGTGCTGCCGGTGATAGTCGAAGAACAGGGTCTCGGCGCAGCGCTTGCCCTCGTCGTAGCAGGCGCGCGGGCCGATGGGATTGACATTGCCGCGATAGTCCTCCGTCTGGGGATGGACATGGGGATCGCCATAGACCTCGGAGGTGGAGGCCTGGAAGATCCTGGCCTTCACGCGCTTCGCCAGACCCAGCATGTTGATGGCGCCATGGACCGAGGTCTTGGTCGTCTGCACCGGGTCATGCTGGTAGTGGATGGGGGAGGCGGGGCAGGCGAGGTTGTAGATCTCGTCGACCTCGACGTAGAGAGGGAAGGTCACGTCGTGGCGCAGCAGCTCGAAGTGATGGTTGTCGAGCAGCGGCAGGACATTGTCC
>DATBBO010000131.1:0-2322 GCA_036270995.1 Dongiaceae bacterium
CGCATTGGCGCTGCAGCAATTGCTCGAGCGGTAGGGCAGGCCGTAGCGCCGGGCGAGTTGGCCGCCGGCAAGCGCGGCGCGGGCGAATTCCGGCGTGCCGAAGGCTGGCGCCCCGCTCTTCATGTCGACATTGGAGGTGAAGCCGCCATACATGCAAGGGCCACCCGGGGCCACCATCTGCAGGAAGGCGATCACCCCCAGCGCCTCGGCATTCTGCTGGGCCAGCGCGCCGGCGAGCGTGATCGGGCTCATGGCCCCGGCCAGCGTGAAGGGTGTCACGATCACGCATTGGCCGAAGCGCGCCATGGCCATGAGACCATCCAGCATCGGCCCGTCGACGCGCAACGGCGAGTTGGTGTTGACGACGCTGGCGAGCCCGGGCTCGCGGCGCATGGCCGCTTCGTCGAGGCCGCGGCTCAAGCGGCTGATCTCGAAGCCATCGACGACTCGCTCGGCGCCGATGCAACTCGGCCCCCAGATCTTGTCGCTCAGCGTCGCGTGCAGGTAATGGCCGTCGAGATGTCGCGTGGGCACGGGGACGTCGATGGGTGCGATGGGAAAGCCCACCTGGCCATGCACGATGTTGAGGCTCTGGGCCAGCTTGATGAAGCTCGTCAGGTCCGCGAGATTGCCCGGCCGGCGGCCGCGGTCGAGATCAGCGCAGTTCGGCGGGCCCGAGGTCAGGATGAAGTTGACGTTGTTCGCGCCGATGCGGAGGTCATGGGCAGGGTTGCGGGCGCGCAGCGTGAACTCCCGCGGCGCATTGGCGAGATGCTCCGCCACCAAGGCGCGATCGAGGCGGACGCGGGTGCTGCCGCGATCGACTGCGGCGCCATGGGCGGCGAAGATGTCGAGCGCCTCGGCGTTCAGAATCTCGAGGCCGAAACTCTCCAGGATACGCATGGAGGCATCGTGGATGGCCTCGATCTGCTCCGGCCTCAGCACCTCGATGGGCGCGAAGGGATTGACGATCCGCCGCCAGGCGGGCTGAGCGAGAGGCTCCGTCACCCGGCCCTCACGACACGCGCAGCGAGGGCGGCGGCGCTTTCGACCAGATGACGACCGAGAGGCCAATCAGGATGACGAGGCCGCCCAGCAGCTCCATCGGGGACACGCTCTCGCCCAGGATCGCGGCGCCGGAGACGACTCCCGCGATGGGCATCAGCAGCGTGAAAGGGATGACCTGGTCGACGCGATAGCGCCGCAGCAGCCCATACCAGAGGGAATAGGCGATCACGAATCCGGCGAGGGCGAAGACGAGGAAGAGGGCCCAGAGGCCGAGGCTCGCCGAGGTGATGGCCTGGATCTGGCCATGCTCCAGGAAGAGGGAGGCGACGAGTGCCTGGGGGATGGCGTTGAGGGCGATGCCGGCGGTGAGCGTCGGACCGTCGTCCAGCACCTTGCCGCGGGCCGCGGCCTGGCCTGCCGACCAGCAGGCCGAGCCGATGGCCACCAGCAGCACGGGCCACCAGGAGGCGGCGGCCTCCGGCGCGCCCGCGACGATGACGACGCCGATGAGGGAGATGGTCATACCGCCGAGACGCAGCAGCGAAGGGCGCTCGCCCAGGACCAGCCAGCCGAAGAGAACGGTGAAGGGCGCCTGGGTCTGAAGCACAAGGATGGCGGTCGAGGCGGGCAGGCCCTGGAGGCCGGAAAAGATGAAATAGGCCTGGATCGGCGCGATCAGGCCGGTGAGCAGGAAGAGGCGCCAAAAGGGCGTTGCGATGCGTGGGATGTAGCGCGCCAGGCAGAGCGCCGTCACCCCATAGACCATTGCCATCATCAGGAGCGGCGGGAAATGCGCCACGACAGGCTTGCCGAGGGTGAAGCCGACCGCCCAGAGGATCTGCACGGCGATGGCGATGGCGACGTCGATGGGCTTCATCCGGGGATTTCATGGGCGTGGGGCGCGGCTCTCGGCGAGGCGCCAGCCTAGCGGGGAAAGCCTGGGAGGCCAATCGGCCTCGGCGCCGGATTCGACGCAAAAGCAGCCGGATACGGGCAAAAGGACGTCGCAAAAGAATCCGCAAGCCTGTGGCAACCAGAACGGGCGTTCGGTGTTTGGGAGTCACGCGCCGCTCGGGGGGTGGCGGTGAGACGCTAACAGGGAAGCGAACATGATCCACCCCGCGCAGACCACCCGCCGTCCCCTCCGCATTGAGGCACGCGCCGACGCCAGCTCCAGCTACACCGCCGCGGGCCTCAGTTACCTCGCCATGGCGATCGGGGTCCTCTTCCTGGGGATATTGGCAGCGTTCCTCTAGCTCGGGTCCTTTCCGGGCGGGGAGCCCGCAAATCGGGTCAGGTCCTCCTCAGGAGCCC
>DATBBO010000132.1:0-2764 GCA_036270995.1 Dongiaceae bacterium
CCATGGCGGTGGTCCCGGTGCTGCTGACGGCGACCCAGACGCCGCCGGTCGTCACACCCCGGCATGTGGGCGTCCGCCAGCTCTATCGCATCTCGCCGCTCGGCGCCGTGGGAACGCTCGGGATCGGCATGGCGCAGAGCGCCTTCTTCTCCATGGGCGCCGTGTTCGGCCATCGCATCGGGCTCTCGACGCAGCAGGTTTCGATCTTCCTCATCGCCGCGATCCTGGGCGGAGCCACGCTGCAATGGCCGCTCGGCCGGCTTTCCGACAAGTTCGACCGCCGGCGCCTGCTGACGGCCGCGGCCTTCGCCTCAGCGGCACTGGCCGTCGCCGCCATGATCGCCTCGACCCATGCCCTCGTCATCCTGATCCTCGCCGCTTTCCTCTGCGCCGGCACCTCGATGCCGCTCTATTCGCTCTGCGTCGCCCACACCAACGACTTCCTGAAGCCCGAGCAGATGGTGGGGGCAAGCGGCACCCTGATGCTGCTCTACGGCATCGGCGCCATCGGCGGACCCTTCACCAACGGCGCGCTCATGAGCTGGATCGGTCCCCGCGGCTATTGGGCCTATCTCGCCGCTGGCTATCTCCTGCTGGCGCTCTTCGCGCTCTACCGCATGAGCCGCCGCGCCGCACCGCCGCCTCAGGAGCAAGCACCTCTGGCGCCCATGCCCGAGGCTATGACGCCGCCGATCGAGGCGCCCAGGGAATAGGAGCGGGGATCAGATGCTCGCCCTCCTCCGATCAACCTGGGCGCTGATGCTGGGGGTCGTCCTGCTGATGGCCGGCAACGGTCTGCTGGCAAGCCTGATGGGCCTACGAGGCAGCCTCGAAGGCTTCTCCAGTACGGTCATGGGTGGGCTCATGTCCGGCTATTTCATCGGCTTCCTGGCGAGCTCGCGCCTGACGCCGATGATCGTGCGCAGCGTCGGCCATATCCGCGTCTTCGCCGCCTTCGCAGGCCTCGTGACGGCGGCGGCCATTCTTGCCTCTCTCTTCATCCTGCCCGCCGTCTGGCTGGTCTCGCGGATCATGACGGGCTTCGCCTTCGCCGGTCTCTACGTGGTGGCGGAGAGCTGGATCAACGACCGCTCCGGCAACGAGACCCGGGGCCGGCTCTTTTCCGTCTACATGCTGATGCAATATGCTGGCCTGGTCGGCGGCCAAGCCATGCTCAATCTGGCGCCGGCGACGGGTTTCGAGCTCTTCAGCCTCGTGGCGCTGCTGATCTCGGTCGCGGTGATTCCCGTGCTGCTGACCGCCAAGCATGCACCGGCCATCGCGGCGCCCCAGCCGGTCGGCTTGGGGGAGCTTTATCGTATCTCGCCGCTCGGCACCGTCGGCGTGTTCGGCCTGGGCATGGCCCAGAGCGCCTTCTTCTCGCTGGGCGCCGTCTTCGCCCATCGCATCGGCCTCACGACGGAGCAGATGTCGATCTTCCTCAGCGCCGGGATCCTCGGTGGGGCCGTGCTGCAATGGCATGTCGGGCATTTCTCCGACAAGTTCGGCCGGCGGCGCCTACTGACGGCCGCCGCCCTCGCCTCGGCGGCGCTGGCGGGCGCGGCGATCCTCGCCTCGAACGCGCCGCTCGCGGTGCTCGTTGCCACCGTCTTCCTCTTCTCCGGCACCTCGATGCCGATCTATTCCCTCTGCATCGCTCATACCAATGATTCCCTCTCGCCCCAGCAGATGGTGGCGGCAAGCGCCAGCCTGATGCTGGTCTACGGCACGGGCGCCATAGGCGGCCCCTTCGCCGCAGGCGCGCTGATGAGTTGGCTTGGGCCCGGCGCCTATTTCGGCTATCTGGTCGGCGCCTATCTCCTGATCGGACTCTTCGGCATCTACCGGATGATCCGCCGGCCCGACCGCACGGCGGCACTCCCGGCATCGCTGCCCGAGGCAGCCCGGGAGTAGCGGCAGCGCTCGGCAGCTGATCGGGACGACTAGCCCGCCATCCGGAAGCGCTCGCGGGGGATCTCGGCGATGGCGGCGATCTCGATCAGGAGCGCGGGATCGTAGAGGCGCTGGACCTCGACCGTCGTCGTCACCGGAAACGGAGCGGTGAAGAATGCTTGCCTGACATCGCCGGCCTTCATGAAGGACTCGATGTCGGTTGTGTAGTGAACCAGGGACAGGATATCGCCCATGGTGCCGCCCATGCTGGCCAGCACCGCGCGGATGTTCTCCAGAACCTGGCGAAGCTGGGCGCGCATGTCGCGGTCGCCGACGATGCGGCCCTCGCGATCGAGCGCCACCTGGCCCTTCAGATGGATGATCCGCCCATCGCCCTGGACCATGGCCATGGAGAAGGGCCCGAAGGGCTGCCAGACATTGGGCGGATTGACGGTTTGCGGCATGACGACGGTGCTAAGCCTTGATCCCGCCCTCGCGCTTGCGGCGCTCGACGAAGTCCTTGAGCGCCTCCTCCTTGGCCGGGTCGAGCGGCGGCGGCTGGAACTCGGCCAGCAGCTGCTTCCAAATGGCATTGGCACGCTTGTCCGCGGTCAGCGCGCCGGCCTCCCGCCAGGTCTCGAAATTGCGCCAGTCCGAGAGGATGGGCGCGTAGAAGGCCGTTTCGTAGCGGGCAAGCGTATGGCCGACGCCGAAGAAATGCCCGCCGGGGCCGACCTCGGTGATGGCATCGAGCGCCAGCGTGTCTTCATCGACCACGATGGGTTGCATGAACTCACCCATGCCTTGGAGAATCTCGGCGTCGAGGATCATCTTCTCGAAGGAGGCGACGAGGCCGCCCTCCATCCAGCCC
>DATBBO010000133.1:0-2304 GCA_036270995.1 Dongiaceae bacterium
CCTCACCCTCCCAACCCTTCGGGTCGGGCCCCTCCCTCTCCCGCGGTGCGGGCGAGGGGCAGTCAGAACTTCTTGTACGCCTTCCGCAGGTCCACCATCGGGTGGCGTTGCGACATCTGGAACTTGATCAGCAGCTCGCGGGCCAGCATGTCGCGGTCCTGCTGATTGTCCGGCAGCTTCACATCCTTCGGCACCGTCACCCAGCCATTGACGTTGCGGTCGAAGATCGCGGCCCGCCCTTCCTCATAGCCGAGATGGACGTCCTCGAGCCAGTTGAGATCGTCCCAGCCCATGACCTCCATATACTTCTTCAGGAATGGCGTCAGGCGGTTGTAGTCCGGCACGAGATTGACGTCGTAGCGATAGCCGATGTGCTGGCCGATCTCCTTCTCGCGGGCGGTGTCGAGCCCCGCGGTCTTGATGAAGTGATCGATGTCCGGGCTGCCGCTCTTGGCGCCGGCTGCCGCGGCCCTTGGGGCAGCCTTGGAGGCCGGCTTCGCCGCAGCCTTCTCCCGTGCCAGCTTCACGGTCTTCGAAACCTTCTTCGCCTTGGCGTATTTGCTGAGCTTGGTCACTTTGGCCATGAATCACTCTTTCCTAGCCTAGTAGCGGGTCATGTCGGGGCGGCCGACGGTATGCTGGGAGCCCGCGAGCGGCACCATGGCAAGGGCGGAGGCCTCCATGGTCAGCGCCGCGAGATCCTCCGGCTCGAGACTATGCACATTGGTCTTGCCGCAGGCCCGGGCCATCATCTGCGCCTCGATGGTCAGGCAGTGAAGGAAGTTGTAGACCCGCTCTGCCGCGGCATCGGGATCGAGGCGCTTGCGCAGGATAGGATCCTGCGTCGTCACCCCCACCGGACAGCGGCCGGTATGGCAGTGATAGCAATAGCCGGCCTCGACGCCGATCTCCTTCTCGTAGTCGGCCTCGGGGATATCCTTGTTGCAGTTGAGAGCCATCAGGGCCGAATGGCCGATGGCGATCGCATCGGCCCCCAGCGCGAGAGCCTTGGCCACATCCGCCCCGTTGCGGATGCCGCCGGCATAGACCAGGGAGATCTCGCCGGTCTTGCCGACATCGTCCAGCGCCTTGCGCGCCTGGCGGATGGCGGCGATGCCGGGGACGCCGGTCTCCTCGGTCGCGATATGGGGGCCGGCGCCGGTGCCGCCCTCCATGCCGTCGATATAGATGCTGTCGGGACCGGTCTTGGCCGCCATGCGCACATCGTCATAGACGCGGGCCGCGCCCAGCTTCAGCTGGATCGGGATCTCGCCATTGGTCGCCTCGCGGATCTCCTGGATCTTGAGGGCGAGGTCATCGGGGCCAAGCCAGTCGGGATGGCGGGCGGGCGAGCGCTGGTCGATGCCCGCGGGCAGCGAGCGCATCTCCGCCACCTGGTCCGTCACCTTCTGGCCCATGAGATGGCCGCCGAGGCCGACCTTGCAGCCCTGGCCGATGAAGAACTCGCAGGCATCCGCCAGGCGCAGGTGATGCGGGTTGAAGCCGTAGCGTGACTGGATGCACTGGTAGAACCATTTCGAGGAATAGCGCCGCTCGTCGGGGATCATGCCGCCCTCGCCGGAGCAGGTCGCTGTCCCCGCCATGGTGGCGCCGCGGGCGAGCGCGATCTTGGCCTCATAGCTCAGCGCCCCGAAGCTCATGCCGGTGATGTAGACCGGCACGTCCAGCACCAGCGGCCGCTTGGCCCTGGGGCCGATCACCGTCCTCGTCTCGCATTTCTCGCGATAGCCCTCGATGACGAAGCGCGTCAGCGTGCCGGGCAGGAAGGTGAGGTCGTCCCAGCTCGGGATCTTCTTGAACAGCGAGAAGCCGCGCATGCGGTAGCGGCCGAGCTCACTCTTGATGTGGATATCGTCGATGACGTGGGGCGGAAATATGAAGCTGCTGCCAAGCAGGCTGGTGTTGCGAGCCAGATTCTTCTTGGTCGCCGGTTTCGCCGCAGGCGCCTTCTTCTCTCTTGCCATGATCTTGTTCCTCCTGCGTGCCGGCTAAAGAATCAGCTTCTTTTCGGTGGGCTCGAGATTGTCGTAGTTCCAGAGCTGACGCCCGGCGACGACCTTCTGCATGGCCTTGACGCCCTTGGGCGCCTCGAGGCCGTACATCTTCAGCTTGCGCCCCAGCCACTGCACGTCGAGATCGGTCATCTCGCCCGGCACCGCATCGACGCCGAGGCCCTCGATCTTACCGCCGACATAGATCGTGCCGTCATACATGGAATCGCCGAGATTCTTGCCGGCATCGCCCAGGATGACCATGCGGCCGCGCTGCATCATGAAGCCGCAG
>DATBBO010000134.1:0-7509 GCA_036270995.1 Dongiaceae bacterium
GAAAGCAGCCCTGCTGCCGGCAGTGCTGGAGAGTTTTTCTCACCTCGCCCGCGACGCCGATATCGTCCTGGTCGAGGGCGCCGGCAGCCCGGCAGAGATCAATCTGCGTGCCGGCGATATCGCCAATATGGGATTTGCCGAGGCTGCGGATTTGCCAGTCGTGCTCATTGGCGATATCGACCGCGGCGGCGTCATCGCCAGCATCCTGGGTACCGTTCTGCTACTGGAAGAAAGCGAGCGCCGCCGCCTCAAGGGCTATGTCATCAACAAGTTGCGCGGCGATGCGCGGCTCTTCGAGAGTGGGCTTGCCATCATCACCAGCGGCTGCAACCTGCCGAGCCTGGGGGTGGTTCCCTTCTTCCCGCCCGCCGCGAAGCTGCCGGCGGAAGATTCGGTTTCGCTTCGCTTCGCAAGGGCGGAGACGAAGAACAGGCCGATCCGAATCGCGGTGCCGCTGCTCGGCCGCATAGCGAATTTCGACGATCTCGATCCATTGGCCGCTGAGCCGGATGTGGCTCTCGACATGGTGGAGCCCGGCCGCGCGCTTCCTGGCGATGCCGATCTGATCATTCTGCCCGGCTCGAAGGCGACATTGGCCGATCTGGCGGAGTTGCGCGCCGAGGGCTGGGATATCGATATCGTCGCCCATATGCGCCGCGGTGGACGGTTGTTTGGCATCTGCGGCGGCTATCAGATGCTGGGGAACCGGATCGACGATCCCCTTGGCATCGAAGGGTCCCCGGGCGGAATGCCGGGATTGGGTCTCCTCGATCTGTCGACCGAAATGTCTGGCGATAAGAGCTTGACCGAGGTGCGCGGCCGGCATCTGGCGAGCGGCACTCAGCTGCACGGTTATGAAATGCATATCGGGCGCACCCAAGGGGCGGGCCGCGGGCGACCCTTCATCCGGCTTGAGGATGGACGCGATGAAGGTGCCGTGTCCGCCGATGGCCTTATCGCCGGCTGCTATCTCCACGGCCTCTTTGCCGCGGACGGTTTCCGCCACGCATTCCTCTCCGCGATACGGCGCCGGCCGGCGAGCGGCGTTGCCTATGAAGCCGAGATCGAGGCAGTGCTCGACAGCCTCGCCGCGCATCTCTCCCGTCATCTGGATCTCGACCGCATCCTGGAGATCGCCCGTGGACGCTGAACTAGAGAAGCGCAATCAGCGCGACCAGGATCGCTTGAATGATGCAGGCGAGGACATAGAGCGCGAGGCCGCGTCGGATGTCGGCGGCACTCGCCTCTCTTCGGCCTCCGGCGTTCATCCAATTGTCGTCGACAATTGCGCCCCCGTAGCGCCGCGGGCCCGCCAGCGCCAGGCCGAGTGCCCCGGCCATGGCGGCTTCCGGCCAGCCGGCATTGGGCGAGCGATGCAGCGGCGCATCCCTTCTCATGGCGCTGAACGCTCCGCCGGTGCTGGCATCCGGCAGGACGAGCGCCGCCATAGCCAAGACGAGGCCCGCCAGGCGCGCAGGCACGAGGTTCAGGAGATCGTCCAGCCGCGCCGAGGCCCAACCGAAGGCGAGATGGCGCGGCGTGCGATGGCCGAGCATGCTATCTGCAGTGTTGACGGCCTTGTAGGTCAGAATGCCGGGAAGTCCCAGAAGCAACGCCCAGAAAAGCGGCGCCGTTACGCCGTCGGAGAAATTTTCAGCCAGGGATTCCAACGCCGCGCGGCAGACGGCCGGCTCGTTGAGGCTCTCGGGATCCCGGCCGACGATATGCGCGACGGCCCGCCGGCCGCCGGGAAGCCCCTCACCGGCAAGCCCCCGGGCAACCGCTGCGACATGGCGGTAGAGGCTGTTCTGCGCCAGGAAGGCGGAGATCAAAAGCGCTTCCGCGATCCAGCCGCCTGGAAGGGTGAGAAGGGATCGGTGCAACAGCCAGCCAATGCCCAAGCTGAGCGTGACGAGGAGGATGCAGGCCGCCATACCGGCCGCCCGCCGAAGGGCCGTCGGATCCTGCTCGCGATTGAAGCGCCGGTCGAGACCGCCGATCCCGCGGCCGATGAAAGCCACGGGATGGGGCAGACGGGCATAGAGCGCGGCCGGATCGCCGATCAGGGCGTCCAGGCCAAGGGCCAGCAGCAGAATTACCGGGGAGCCCAGCATCGGCGGCAGAGTGAGGTGTGCTTCCTCCTCGCGTCAATCTCGGCCTGAAACAAAGAAAGCGAAGGAGATCATGAGCAAGATCGGGGTGATGGTCTGCGGTCATGGCAGCCGGGACGTGGAAGCGATCACCGAGTTCAGGACGGTGGCCGCCGGCATCGAGGCGCGACTGCCGCAATATCCCGTGGCCTCGGGTTTCCTGGAGTTCGCGCGGCCGATCATCCGCGATGGGCTCGACAAGCTCTACGGCCAGGGCGTGCGCCATATTCTGGCAATCCCCGGAATGCTTTTCGCCGCCGGGCATGTGAAGAACGATATCCCTTCTGTTCTCAATACCTATTCGGCGCAACACAACGACCTGCGGATCGATTATGGCCGGGATCTCGCGGTGGATCGGCGGCTGCTGACCGTCGCGGCCCAGCGCATTGAGCAGGCCGAAGCCGCGTCCATCCGTCGTATGCCGCGAGAGGAGACGCTGCTGATGGTCGTGGGCCGCGGCACCTCCGACCCCGATGCCAATTCGAACATCAGCAAAGTCGCGCGGATGCTCTGGGAGGGCATGGGCTTCGGCTGGACCGAGGTCTGCTATAGCGGCGTCACCTTCCCGCTGGTGGGGCCTGGCCTCGAGCATGCGGTCAAGCTAGGCTACCGGCGCATCATCGTCTTCCCCTACTTCCTCTTTACCGGGGTGCTGGTGAAGCGCATCTACCGGATTGCCGACCAGATCGCCGAGCGCCATCCGGAGATCGAGTTCCTGAAGGCGCAATATCTGAAAGATCATCCCCTGGTCCTTGATGCCTTCGCCGACAGGGTGCAGGAAATCTTCGAGGGCGAGAACAAGATGAACTGCGCGCTGTGCAAGTACCGCGCGCATGTGCTGGGATTTGAGGCAGAGGTCGGACTCGTCCAGCAGAGCCACCACCATCACGTCGAGGGTATCGGCACCGATGGTGATGACGCGGACGGACATCACCATCATCCTGGGAACGGCCATCTCCACCACAGTCACAATGGCCACCATCATGACCATGACCATGACGAGGGTCATCACCACGACCATCATCATGGCCATCCTCCGCCTGATCATGGTCACCACCATCCGTCCCATCCCCATGCGGATCACCGTCATGGGCCGGGCAAGCGCAATCCGGACAGTCTGGACTAGGCGATGCACGCCTATCTTCGCGATCCTGCCGAGATCTATCGCCTCTCCTTCGAGACGATCCGGCGCGAGGTACCGATCGATCGCCTGCCGGAGGATATCGCTGGCGTGGCGCTGCGCCTCATCCATGCCTGCGGCATGACCGATATACTCGAGGATCTCGCCTATTCCGCCGATGTGGCCCAGGCGGGGCGGGTGGCGCTTGCTGGCGGTGCGCCGGTACTCTGCGACACGGCCATGACGGCAGGTGGAATCATCCGGCGCCATCTCCCCAGTGCCAATGAAATCCTGGCGGGGACGGAGAATCCCGACACGGCCGAGCAAGCACGACGGATAGGCAACACTCGCAGCGCGGCGGCTGTCGATCTCTGGGGCGACCACATCCAGGGCGCGGTGGTTGCCATCGGAAATGCGCCCACGGCGCTCTTCCGCCTGATCGAGCGGATCGAGCTCAATGGCTACCGGCCGGCGGCGATCCTGGCCTTCCCGGTGGGCTTCGTCGGCGCTGCCGAATCCAAGGCGCTGCTGATCGAGGCGGGGCTCGGTATCCCTCATATTACCTTGCGCGGACGGCGTGGCGGCAGCGCGCTGGCTGCCGCGGCGGTCAATGCCCTCCTGATCGGGGACGGTCCCGCATGAGCCGGTGGCTCTCCATTGTCGGGCTGGGCGAGGGCGGCTGGTCGGAGTTGTCCGCCCTCGGTCGATCGCTGGTCCAGGGGGCGGAACTCGTCGTCGGCGGCGAGCGTCATCTCGCCATGCTGCCCCCGAGCGTACGGGGACGGCGCCTTGGCTGGGCCACGCCGCTGAGCCGGACCGTGGACGAGATCCTGGCGCAGCGCGACCGGCCCGTCGCGGTGTTGGCAACGGGCGATCCGATGCATTTCGGTATTGGCGTCACGCTTGCGCGCGCCATACGGGTTTCGGAGATGCTGATGCTCCCGGCGCCCTCGGCCTTCAGCCTGGCGGCCGCCCGCCTCGGCTGGCCGCTTGCGGAATGCGACTGCCTGACCCTGCATGGCCGGCCGCTGGCGCGCGTCGCGGGTTTCCTCCATCACGGAGCCCGGCTCCTGGTGCTGTCCCATGACGGTGCCACGCCGGCACAGATCGCCGCCGAGTTTGTGCGGCGGGGTTTCGGGCGCAGCAAGATCTTTCTTCTTGAGCATATGGGCGGACAAAGTGAGCGAATCCTGGAAGGGACGGCAGATGGCTGGACGATCGAGCGGACGGCCGATCTCAATACACTGGCCATCGAATGTCATGCCGGTCCCGGCGCCATCAGTCTTCCCCGACTGCCGGGGCTGCCCGACGAGGCCTTCCAGCATGACGGGCAGCTGACGAAGCGCGAGATCCGGGCCGCGACTCTGGCCGTCCTGGCGCCCTTGCCGGGACAACGCCTCTGGGATGTGGGCGCTGGGTGCGGCTCGATCGCGATCGAATGGCTGCGCGCGGGACGTGACATGACGGCGATTGCTATCGAGAGCAACGCCAAACGCCGCAGCCTCATCGCCGAGAATGCATGCGCGCTTGGTACTCCGGAGATCGAGATCCTCGCCGGCGAGGCGCCGCAAGCACTCGCGAATTTGGCGCGACCGGATGCGGTCTTTATCGGCGGCGGGATTAGCGAGGAGGTCGTGCAACGCAGCTGGGCCGCACTTCCCGCCGGCGGCAGGCTCGTGGCCAATGTCGTGACGGTGGAAGGGGAGGCCTGCGTTGCGGAGCACCGTGAAGCACTTGGGGGTGCGCTCACGCGCATCGTGGTATCGCGGGCCGAGCCCCTCGGGGCGCGCCTCGGCTGGCGCCCGATGATGCCGGTCACCCAATGGTCGGCAGTGAAGCCATGATCAGCGCCGAGGCCGCCCGCGTCTGGGGTATCGGCGTCGGGCCGGGCGATCCCGAGCTCCTGACCCTCAAGGCCCTGCGGCTGATCCATTCAGCCGAGGTGATCGCCTATCCGGCGCCGGAACTGGGCGAGAGCTTCGCCCGCAGCATCGTCGCCTCTCATCTTTCCGGCGGGCAGCGAGAGATCGCCATTCGCATGGCGCTGGGCGATGGCAGTTTTCCCAAGGCAGACATCTATGATGCCGCGGCGACGCAAATCCTCGATGAGGTGGCATCAGGCCGGCGCGTGGCTGTCCTGTGCGAGGGTGATCCCTTCTTCTATGGCTCATTCATCTATCTCTATGAGCGTCTTGCGGAGCGCTGCCCGGTCGCTGTCGTGCCGGGAGTGTCATCGCTCATGGCCTGCGCGGCTGCCGCCGAAATGCCGCTGGCGCTCCGGAACCAAAGCCTCACGGTCGTACCTGGCCCTTTGCCCGAGGCTGAGTTGCGCCACCGCCTTGGCCAATGCGAGGCGGCTGCCATCGTCAAGGTCGGTCGCCATCTTCCCAAAATTCGCAAGATCCTCGAAGAGCTGGGGCTGGCCCATCGCGCCTGCTATGTCGAGCGGGCGAGCCTCGCCGCCCAGCGGGTCATGCCGCAGGGTGAAGCCGGTCCTGGCGAGGCCCCCTACTTCTCCATGATCCTGGTGCGGGGGCGGGCGTGATGCGACCAGCGGTCGTCCTCCTCGGCGTCTCGGGTCGGAACGCAGCCGACGTGGCGGTTGGTGCCGTCGATGGGGAGCTGCATGGCTTCGCCCCGCGCGTCGGCGGCTGTGCCGTCAGCTTCTTGGAGGTCGGTGCGCATCTAAGACAGCTTTTCGCCGAGGGTCGCCCGATCATCGGGGTCTGCGCCGCGGGTCTTCTGATCCGCTCCCTGGCGCCGGTCCTGGCGGACAAGAGGCGCGAGCCGCCAGTGCTGGCGTTGGCCGAGGATGGAAGCGCGGTCGTGCCGTTGCTGGGCGGCCATCACGGTGGAAACGAGTTGGCGCGGCGGCTGGCCGAGGCCTTCGATATCACGGCCGCCATCACGACCGCGGGGGATCTGCGCCATGGCGTCGCGCTCGACGAGCCGCCGTCTGGGTGGCGCGTGGGCAATCCCGAAATGGCCAAAGAGGTCATGGCTGCGATCCTGGCCGGCGAGTCGGTAGCGATAGAGAACGAGGCACCTGTGCCTGCCGATTGGCTCGGGGGCCTGCCGGTCGCTGCAGGGGCGGCGCAAAGGATCATTGTGACCGCGCGGCGACGTAGTCCTGTCGATGGCCTTCTGCTCCATCCCAAAATCCTCGTCCTGGGTGTCGGCTGCGAGAGACTGGCGCCAGGCGAAGAGCTGATCGCGCTCGCCGAGGCAGCACTTGCGGAGGCAGATTTCTCACCGCTATCGCTCGCCTGCATCGCATCCATCGATCTCAAGGCGGCCGAGCCGGCTGTCCATGCGCTGGGTCGCCATTTCGGCGTCCCGGTGCGCTTCTTCGATGCCGCGCGCCTCGAAGCGGAAACGTCACGTCTGGCGACACCATCCGACATCGTCTTTCGCGAGACCGGTTGCCATGGCGTGGCGGAGGGTGCTGCGCTGGCCGCTGTCGGTGAAGCCGGGCGGCTCGTTCTGCCGAAGCGCCGGACGGCACGCTCTACTGCAGCCATAGCGCTCTCCCCGGCGATCCTCGATCCGGCAGCCATCGGGCATGGGCGCGGCCGGCTCGCTATCGTCGGCCTCGGGCCTGGCTCGGCCGAAGGGCGAACCGCCGCGGCGGAGGTGGCGCTACGCGCTGCGAGCGACTGCGTCGGCTATCGCCTCTATCTCGACCTTCTAGGGCCTACGGCCGAGGGCAAGACCCTGCACGAGTTCGATCTCGGTGCCGAGGAGAGGCGGGTCGCTCACGCGCTTGATCTTGCGGCGAGAGGACGGCATGTCGCGCTGATCTCCTCTGGTGACGCCGGCATCTACGCCATGGGAAGCTTGGTGTTCGAGCTGATCGAACGCGGCGGTCGGGCCGATTGGTCGCGGATCGAGATCGAGGGAATCCCGGGAGTCTCGGCCATGCAGGCGGCAGCGGCGCGGGCCGGTGCGCCTTTGGGGCATGATTTCTGCGCCATCTCCCTCTCCGATCTGCTGACACCGTGGCCGGCCATCGAACGCCGTCTCAAGGCGGCTGCCGAGGCAGACTTCGTGATCGCCCTTTACAATCCGGTCTCCCAGCGACGGCGGACCCAGCTCACAGCAGCTCGGGAGATCCTGCTTCAGGCACGGTCGCCTGAGACACCGGTAGTGCTCGGACGCAATCTGGGCCGCATGGAAGAAAGTCTCAAAGTCACGACGCTGGCGACTCTCGACCCCGAGGCGGTCGATATGCTGACCGTG
>DATBBO010000135.1:0-4257 GCA_036270995.1 Dongiaceae bacterium
TGCTCCGCCGTGCCCTGGATCTCGACGATCCCGCCCTCGCTGGTGAAGACGAAATTGGCATCGGCCTCGGCAGTGCTGTCCTCCTCGTAGTCGAGGTCGAGGACCGGCCGTCCCTTGGCGATGCCGCAGGAGACGGCGCTCACCTGCCCGGCGAGCGGCAGCTTGGTGACGGCGCCGATCTTCTGCAGGTAGCGGAAGGCGAGTGCCAGGGCGACGTAGCTCCCGGTGATGGCGGCGGTGCGGGTTCCCCCATCGGCCTGGATCACGTCGCAGTCGATCTTGACCTGGCGCTCGCCGAAGCCGGCGAGATCGGTGACGGCGCGGAGGCTCCGGCCGATCAGCCGCTGGATCTCATGGGTGCGCCCGCTCTGCCCGCCACGCGCCGCCTCGCGCGTGCCGCGCGTGCCGGTCGCCCGCGGCAGCATGCCGTATTCCGCCGTGACCCAGCCGCGTCCGGAGTTGCGCAGAAAGGGCGGCACCGTGTTCTCGACCGAGGCCGTGCAGAGGACCTGGGTATCGCCGAAATGAGCGAGGCAGGAACCCTCGGCATACTTGTTCACGCCTGGCTCCAGGCGGATCTGGCGCAGCTGGTCGGCCGCACGGCCATTGGCGCGCATCGCGATGTTCCTTTCTTGCTGGCGGCGAGAAGCTAGCCTGCCGGCCGGCGGATTGCCAGCGCCGGGCCGGGCCGGCCGTCATCCTCTCCGCCCCCTTCGTTGACCAAAGCGGGGGGTCTTACTACATTCGCTCAAGCTCATGAACGTATTGTCCTCTTCCCCCCCGCCGGTGCGCGAACTCAGCGAGCGCTCGCGCGAGGTGTTTCGCCACATCGTCTCCGCCTATGTCGAAAGCGGTGAGCCGGTCGGCTCGCGCACGGTTTCGCGCCGGCTGGGCATGGCGCTGTCGCCCGCCACCATCCGCAATGTCATGGCGGATCTGGAGGATGCGGGCCTGCTTTACGCCCCCCATACTTCCGCGGGCCGGCTGCCGACGGAGCTGGGCCTGCGCCTCTTCGTCCATGGGCTCCTCGAGCTGGGCCGCCTGACCGAGGCCGAGCGCCAATCCATCGAGGGCCAATGCGCCGCCAGCGGCCGGAGCCTGCCGGAGGTGCTGGAGCAGGCGACCAACGCGCTCGCCGGGCTCTCGCGCTGTGCGGGGCTGGTCATGGCGCCGAAGTCGGACCGGGCGCTGCGGCATATCGAGTTCGTGCATCTGGGGCCGGGGCGCGCCCTCGTGGTCATCGTCACCGATGACGGGCTGGTCGAGAACCGGATCATCGACGTGCCGATGGGCCTGCCCGCCTCCTCCCTCATCGAGGCGAGCAATTTCCTCTCGGCGCGTCTCGTCGGGCGGACCATTGCGGAAGCCCGGCTGGATATCGGAGATGAGCTCGCCGCCCATCGCGCCGAGCTCGACCAGCTGACCCGGAAGGTGGTCGAAGCCGGGCTTGCGAGCTGGTCCGCCGATAAGGGCGGTGCCCTGATCATCCGTGGCCAGGCTCAGCTCCTCGAGGATGTCACGGCCCTCAGCGATCTGGAGCGCATCCGCAGCCTGTTCTCCGCCCTCGAGCGCAAGGAAGCGCTCTCCCGCCTGCTGGAGGCAGCCGAGGCGGCCGAAGGCGTCCAAATCTATATCGGCGCCGAGAGCGAACTTTTCGGGCTTTCCGGCTGTTCGCTTGTCGTCGCGCCCTATCGCAACGGCCAACAGCGCATCGTGGGCGCGGTCGGCGTCATCGGCCCGACCCGCATCGATTACGCCCGCGTCATACCCATGGTGGATTACACCGCCCAACTGATCGGCCGAGTCATCGGCTAAGCAATGGAGACTTCGAGAATGTCGACGGGAAATCCGCCCGACCGGAATAACGACCCCATATCCGAGGAAGGATCGGAGGATTACCAGCTCGGCCGCGCCGAGTCCGATCTCGCCGCCGAGCTGGAAAAGCTGATCACCGAAAACGCGGCCATGAAGGACCAGCTCCTGCGGGCCCTTGCCGAGGCGGAGAACACCCGCCGGCGCGCGCAGCGCGACAGTGCGGACTCCGCCAAGTATGCCGCGGCACCGCTGGCCAAGGACATCCTGCCGGTGGCGGACAATCTCGCACGCGCGCTTGCGGCCGTTCCCAAGGAGGCGCTGGCCAGTGACGAGGCGCTGAAGAATCTGGTGGAAGGGATCGCCGCGACCGAGCGCCAGCTGCAATCCGCGCTCGAGCGCCACAACATCAAGCGCATCGACCCCGAGGGCGAGAAGTTCGATAGCCACCACCACCAGGCCATGTTCGAAGTGCCCGGGACCGACAAGCCGGGCGGCACCGTCGTCCAGGTCCTTCAGTCGGGCTATATCCTGCACGACCGCCTGCTGCGCCCTGCTCTCGTCGGCGTCGCCAAGGGCGGCCCCGGCGGTGCGGCCCGGAGCGAGGCCGAAACCGCCGAGGAAGAAGGCTGAGCCGAGGCTCCGGTCAGTTCAGGTCTTCGCTTTGGGGCCGTATTGCAGGACCTGCACCTTCTCCAGCGTGACGAGGCCGCTCGCAGCCCCCATCAGGGCATCGAGCTGGGGCAGGAAGGCGTCGATCTTCTCCTGGCTGTCGACGATCTCGATGATCAGGGGGAGATCATCCGAGAGGCGCAGGATCTTGGCCGTATGAAGATGGCTCGATAGGCCGAAGCCCATCGGGCCACGGAGCACCGTGGCGCCGGCGAGCCCGCTCTCCCGCGCCTTGGTCACGATCGCCTCGTAGAGCGGCTTGGAACCGGCGCGATCGCTTTCGCCCATGAAGATCCGCAGCAGAACGGCATCGCGCGGCAATTGCATGGATCAGATCCCCCTCAATTGATTGAAGCTCGCGGCCAGGAGATGGCCCAGCCATACGGCAACGAGACAGAGCACGACCGAAAGGCCGATGTTTCCTCCCACCCTGAGCCATTCGCCGTCGCGCGCGAGGCTCAGAGTCTGCAGGCTGAAGGAGGAGAAGGTCGTGTAGCCGCCGCAGATTCCGATCATGACGAATTGCCGGACCGTCGAGCCCACCAGATAGCGGCCGTCGGGACCTGTGATCGTGCTGAAGAAGCCGATGACGAAGGATCCCGAGACGTTGACGATCAGCGTACCCCAGGGAAAGGTCTCGCCGAAATGGCTCGCCACGTAACCCGACAGCCAGTAGCGCCCGCCGCCCCCGAGAGCGCTGCCGATCATGATCCAAAGATAGGTCTGAAAAACCATCCCCTACTCCTCGACACCGATCATCACAATATTTCCCTCCAATACCGAACGCAGGAACCCTAGCAGTATCCGGCTAAACACCGGCAGCCCCCCTCGCAGCCGCTTCCGCAGCAGCCTCCTTGGCCGCCGAAGCGAGATCCGGCAGGAACCACTTCTGCGCGATCAGCGTCGGGATGACGGCGCTCCCGATAACCGCCGTCACCAGTATCGTGTATTGACGCTGGTCGATGATGTGGTTCGTCAAGCCGAACAGCGCCGAGATCGTGCCGAAGGTCAGCCCCGTCGACATCAGAAGCGTCGTGTACATCCCGGATCTGCTTTCCATGCCGAAGGCTCTCGTCAGCGGCAGGATGCCGATGAACTTCGTCGCCATCTTCAGGGCGAAGAAAACCGAGATCAGCCCCGCCGATGCGAGCACGGCCCGGAAGTCGACCAGGGAGCCCGCCTTCAGAAAATAGAACGGCGTCAGGATGGTGAAGGCGATGATGCGCATCCGGTGCCCCAGCTCCGGATCGCGCAGGAAGGCAGGCGCCAAGGCCATGCCGACCAGATAGGCCGGCAGCACCGCCTCGCTGCCGGCGAGGGCGGCCATCCCGCCGAGAGCGAGCAGCACGAGAGAGATGAACTTTGTTTCCGGCTCGCTAACCCGGCCTCCGACCCTGGCGAAGAACCAGGGCGCGAACCGGGGCAGCAGCCACAGGACGACTGCGGTGACGGCGCCGAACAAGGCGAGCCAGAGATCGAAATGCGCGAAGACGATGCCCAGCGCGAGCACCGTCCCGAGATCGGTGACGAAGCAGCCGGCGAGAATGATCTTGCCGATCTCGGTCTTGTTGAAGCCCGTCTCCACCATCACCGCATAGACAACTGCGACGGAGGTGGTCGACATGGAGATGCCGGCGATCTGCGCCTGCGGCCAGGGCCAGCCCACGACAAGGTGGGCATAAAGCAGCACGCCGAGATAGGGCGCCAGAAAGCTGACGATGCCGATCCCGACGCTCGCGCCCAAGTGTTTGCGGATGACCCGACTGTCGATCT
>DATBBO010000136.1:0-8420 GCA_036270995.1 Dongiaceae bacterium
CCGGGCTTGCCGTCGCCGATGGAATGCTTGTCCACGGAGGAGACCGGCATGATGCCGCCGGCAGTGCTGGAGAGGAAGACCTCGTCGGCGTTCTGCAGATCCTCAGGGGAGATCTTCGCTAGCCGCGCCTTCAGATTGAGCTCGCCGGCGAGCTCGAAGACCGTGCGCCGGGTCATGCCGTCCAGCACATTGGCGTCGGGGGTGAGGAGCTCGCCCTCCTTGATGGCGAAGACGTTGAAGCCCGGCCCTTCCGCGACATTGCCGTCGAAATCCGTCAGCAGCACGGTCTCATAGCCCTCGTCATAGGCGGCGAAGAGGGCCATGTCGAAATCCAGCCAGTGATAATGCTTCACCTCGGGATCGACGGATTCCGGCGGCACGCGGCGGACCGGGCTCACCATCACATGGATGCCGCGCGCCTGGACCTCGGGCGAGGCGATCCAGACATAGCGCAGGCAGAAGAGCTGGAAGCGGTTCACCGCCTTGCGCAGGTCGCGCTGGCCGATGGGCGGACAGCCGCGGGTCATGATCATCTGCAGATAGGCGTTCTCGAAGCCGGTGAGGGCGCAGCAGCGGTCGAGGATGTCGCGGATCTGGGCGCGACTATAGGGCGAGGTGAAGCGCAGCCGCTGGCAGGAGCGCTCGAAGCGGTCGATATGGTCCTCGCGGCGGAAATATTGCCCCTTCCAGACCGAGATCGTGTCCTGGCAGGCATCGGAGCGCAGGAAGCCGTAGTCCAGGAGGGGCAGCTTCGCTTCCGCGATCGGGACATAGTCGCCGTCCACGAAGGCGATGCCGTCGGCGAAACGGGCTTCGGGGCGTGAGACATCGTTCATGGCGGCTCCTCATCCATCGCGCCGGCGTTGAGGGAAGGATGCGCCTGGCCGAGAGCGGCAGTCAACGCTTGCGGAATTCTCTTCCGCCATGCGAAATAGCGCCGGAATAGACCAACGAAGCGAGGCGGCGGCGCATGCGGGCACCCCTGGACGGCATCAAGGTTCTCGATCTCTCTCGGGTGCTGGCGGGGCCCTGGTGCGCCATGACGCTCGCCGATCTCGGTGCCGAGGTCTGGAAGCTGGAGACGCCCAAGGGCGGCGATGAAACCCGGAAATGGGCGCCCCCCAGCGTTCGCGGCATCTCCACCTATTACCTCTCGGTCAACCGCAACAAGAAGGCGATCGCCCTCGATATGGCGAGCCCGCGCGGCGCGGAGCTCGTGCGTGACCTCGTGCGCCGGGCCGATGTGGTGGTCGAGAACTTCATGCCCCGATCGCTAGAGCGTCTCGGCATCGACTATCAATCGCTGAGGGCGCTCAACCCGCGCATCATCCATTGCTCGATCTCCGGCTATGGCCGCAATGGGCCGCTCGCCGATCGGCCGGGCTACGATTTCGTCATGCAGGCCGAATGCGGGCTGATGGCCATCACCGGGACGAGGGAGGGCGATCCGCTGCGCTTCGGCGTCGCCATCACCGATCTCGTCTCCGGCATGAACGCCGTCCAGGCTATCCTGGCGGCGCTCTATCAGCGGGCCATGACGGGCGAGGGGCAGAGCATCGATGTCGCCCTCTACCGCAGCGGCATCCAGCTCCTGGCGAATATCGCCAGCGGCTACCTCAACACCGAGGAGGAGCCGGTGCGCTTCGGCAATGCCCATCCTTCCATCGTGCCCTATCAGGCCTTCGCCACGGCGGACGGCATGCTGGCGCTGGCGGTGGGCACCGACGAGCAGTACCGGCGCCTCTGCATGGAGGTGCTGGGGCGCGCCGACCTGGCGGCGGAGCCCGACTACGCCACCAACCGCAAGCGGGCCCAGAACCGTGCGCCGCTCGTGGCGCAACTCGACGCGATGTTTCTGACCCGGCCGACCGAAGACTGGCTGCAAAGGCTCGCGGCAGCCAATGTGCCTGCGGGCAAGGTGCGCAAGGTCTCGGAGGCCTTCCTCGAGCAGCCCGATCTTGCCGGCGCGATGGTGGCGGAGGTGCCGCATCCCGAGCTCGGCCGAGTGAAGGTGGTGGGCTCTGCCTTGCGCTTCTCCGGCAGCAGGCTCGCCGAGCCCAGCCATCCGCCCCTCCTGGGCGAGCATACGGCGGAAGTGCTGCAGCGCGTGCTCGGCATGGCGCCGGCCGAGATCGCGGGGCTTCATGCCGAAGGCATCGTGCTCGATGCCGGGCTCGCCGCATCCTCGGCGAAGCATGTCCAGGAGGCCGAGGCATGAGCCGCGCCGCCACCCGCCCCAAGGCCGCCCCCGCGGCGAAAGGCGCGCCGCGCGCGGCCCAGCCGGCGAAACCCGCCCGCCCGCGCAGAACCCGCGAACGGGAAGCCTCGGAGCGCGACCGCAACGACCGCATGTTCGTCAATGCGCTGGCCCGCGGCCTGGAGATCCTGCGGGTCTTCAACCCCTCCGACGGGGCGCTCGGCAATCAGGAGATCGCCCGGCGCACCGGCATCCCGAAGCCGACTGTCTCGCGGCTCGCCTATACGCTGACCAAGCTCGGCTATTTGATCTACTTCCCCGACACGCGGCGCTATCAGCTCGGCCCTGCGGGGCTCTCGCTCGGCTATGCGATCCTGAATCGCCTGCGCATCCGCCAGGTGGCGCGGCCCTTGATGCAGCAGCTCTCCGACGAGGTCGGCGCCTCGGTTGCAATCGGCATGCGCGACCGGCTGGAGATGCTCTACATCGCCTACACCCACAGCAATACCTCGGTGACGCTGCGTCTCGATGTTGGCACCCGCATTCCCATGGCCTCGACCGCCATGGGCCGGGCCTTTCTGGGCGGCCTTCCGGTCGAAGAGCGCGAGTATCTAATGATAAGCCTGGCACGGCGCCTGCCGCAGGATTGGCCGCGCCTGGAACCCCGCATCCGCGCCGCGACCGAGGACATGCAAGCCGACGGCTTCTGCCTGGTGACCGGCGAGTGGCAGCGCGACGTCAACGCGATTGCGACCACCATTCGGCTGCGCGATGAGCTCTACGGCATCTCCTGCGGCGCCCCGGCCTATATCCTGCGCGAAAAGCGCCTTCGCGAGGAGATCGCCCCGCGGTTCCTCGAGGTCGTCGCCGCCATCGAGGACCGCCTGGTGATGGAGGGGCCGGAGCATTAGCCCCCTTCCGATATGCGGGGCCGGCATCAGCCGGCGAGCACCCGCAGTGCCGCGGCGAGCTCGGCCTTGCCGGCGATGGCGGCGCGGTTGAGGGGGGCGGAGACCGTCGGCGAGGCGCGGCCGCCTGAGACCGTCAGGATCTCGTGGTCGAGATGATCGAGCAGGCGAGCCTGGATCTCGTTGGCGATCTGCGGGCCCAGCGTGATGCCGCGGGTCGTCTGCTCGGCGATCATGACCCGGTTGGTGCGCTTCACGCTGGCCGCGATGGTCGGCCAGTCGAGGCCGAGGGGGTCGAGGCTGCGCAGATCGATGATCTCCGCATCGACCCCCGTCTCCTCTGAGGCGGCCAAGGCCTCGCCGACCATGAAGGCGCTCGCCAGCACGGTGCAAGCCTTGCCGGGCCTGACCACCCGCGCGGCACCGAGCCTGACGCAATAGTCGGCATCCTCCTTCGGCACCGGGCCCTCGGTCTGGAAGAGCTGGACATGCTCGATCATCAGCACGGGATCGTCGCAGCGGAGCGCCGCGTTCATCAGGCCGATATAGTCGAAGGGTGTGGTGGGGGCGACGATCCGCCAGCCGGGATAGAGGGCGAAGATGCCGCTGGGATCCCCGGAATGCTGCGAGCCATAGCCGGCCGCGGGCGAGATCCGCACCCGCACCACGATGGGCACGGGAAAGTCGCCGCCGAACATGTGGCGGACCTTGGCGCATTGGTTGAAGAGCTGGTCGGCGGCGACCAGGCAGAAATCGCCGAACATGATCTCCACCACCGGACGGAGGCCGTTGAGGGCCGCACCCAGCGCCACGCCGGTGAAGCCGTTCTCGGCGATGGGCATGGCCAGCACCCGCTCGGGCCAGCGCTCCAGCGCGCCGCGGGTGGCCCCGCTGACGCCGCCACGCAGGCGATGGACATCCTCGCCCATGACGATGATGCGGGGATCGCGTTCCATATTGCGCGCCAGAACATCGGACATGGCGGCGGCGAACTTGGTTTCGACCAGCTCCTCGGGCCGGTAGTCGGAAATCTCGCGGAAGCGCTCGCCCGAAAGCTCCTGCAGATCGCCGCGGATGCCGCTATCGACCCTCGCGGGGTCGGGAAAGAAGGCCGGCGGTATGCGGAGCTGGTTGCCGCCCGGGACCTGCTCCGTCAGATGCTCGGCGGCGCGGGCGACCACGGTGCGGGCCTTGGCATCGAGACGCGCGGGCGCATCGGGTGAGATGAGGCCCAGCGCTTTCAGGCGCTCCGGGAAGGTGGCGACGGGATCGCGGGCCTGCCATTCCTTCTCTTCCTCGCGGGTGCGGTAGCCGAACTCGCTGCCCGGGCGCGGGCCTGACTGATGCAGGAAGCGATAGCAGATGGCCTCGATCATCACCGGCCCGCCGCGCTCGGCGATGATCCGCCGCGCTGCCTGCATGGCGCGGCGCACCGCCAGCACCTCCATGCCATCGACCTCGATCGCCGGGATGCCGAGCATGGGCCCGCGGGAGGAAAGCCGCGTCTCGCGGGTCTGCTCCCGCAGATGGGTCGAGACCGCGTAGAAATTGTTCTCCAGAAAGAAGATGACCGGTAGCGTGTAGAGCGCGGCGATGTTCATCGCTTCATAGGCCGCACCGGCCATCAGCGTGCCGTCGCCGAAGAAGGCGACGGAGACATGGTCGCGGCCGAGGATCCTGTCGGCCAGCGCATAGCCCGCCGCATGGGGCAGGTTGCCACCGATGATGGCGCTGGTGCCGGGGATGCCGCCCTCGCCATGGCGCATATGCATGGAGCCGCCGCGCCCGCCGCAGAACCCCGCGCTCAGGCCCATGATCTCGGCCATGACGCCCTCGACAGCGTCCGCAATCTCCGGCGTGTAGTCGCTGCCCATCGCGTCATAGCCCTGGGGCGTGGCGGCATTGATCAGCTTCGCCAGCACCTGGTGATGCGCGCGGTGGGTGCCATTGATCTTGTCTTCGCGGTCGAGAGCCGACATGGCGCCCACCGCGCCTGCCTCCTGGCCGATGGCGGCATGGGCGGGACCATGGACCAGCCCCAGGCCGTGCAGCTCCAGGATTTTCTCCTCGAAGCGGCGGATGAGGAGCATCTGCTCCAGCCAGCCTGCCAGCGCCTTGGGGTCTTCTGCGCGCCAGTCGGCCTCCTCGAGGTCGAGCCGCAGCCAGGGTGTATCGGTGGTGATGGTCCGCGTCGTCGTCATAGTGCCGCCATGGGGTCAGCCGCTGCTGCCGTCTGTCGCTGCCGCCCCTGCCGCTGTCACCTCGGCCTCCACCGCCTCCAGATGGCGGATGAAGAGGCGCCCGCCCTCGATCATGTCCTGGCGGATCGCCTCGCCGAGCGCGCCGGCATCGCGCCGGCGGAGCGCATCGAGGACCAGCTCATGCTGATGCCGTCCGGCATAGGTGGGATGGGCGAAGGGGTAGAGGAGGTTCAGCAGCGGGCCGACCTGGATCCACAGGCTTTCCAGGATCTGGATCAGGCGCGGCATGTCGGCGCGCCGGTAGATGCCGAAATGAAAGTCGAAATTCGCCTGTACCGCCCCGTCGAAGTCCTGCGCCTTCTCGGCGGCGACGAGGCTTCGGTGGCTGCGCGTGAGCTCGGCGATGGCGCTGCGATCGATGGCGGGAAGCGCGCGCTCCGCCGCCAGCGGCTCCAGTTGCAGGCGGATCTCGCGCAGCTCCATGTATTGGGCGAGGCTGAGGCGGCGCACCCGCAGATAGTGGCGCGGCTTCAGCTCCACGGCGCCGTCGCGCACCAGCTGGAAGATCGCCTCGCGAACCGGGGTTTCGCTCACCCCCAGGACCTGGGCGAGATCGCGGATCTTGAGGCGCTGCTCCGGCTTCAGCTGCCCGCGCATCAGCCGCTCGCAGAGCTGGCGATAGATGGCGTCGCTGAGGCTGGGGCTCGCGACCGGCGCCAGCTCTGCGGGCTCCAGGGAGGCGAGCGCGCTCACCCGAATTTCGCCGCCACCGCGGCGAAGGCTCCGTCGGTCGCCTCGAGCGCGCGATCGATCTCCGCATCCGTATGAGCGCAGGAGAGGAACATGGTGTGGACCGGATGCAGATAGACGCCGCGCTTCAGTGCTTCCACGCAGAAGAACCTGCCCTTGGTCACCTCGGGATCGTCCTCGAACAGGATGAGGGGCATCTGGGGCGGGCCGCTCTGGCGGATCTTGATGCCGCGGGATTGGGCCTGGGCCTGGATCCCCTCGCGAAATCGCAAGCCCGCGCGTTCCATGAGGACCGGCCCGTCGAGGGCGTGGAGCTTTTCGAGCGTGGCGAGGGCAGCGGCCATGGGGATGGCCTGGAACCAGAAGGAGCCGGTGGTGAAGATCTTCGTCGCAGCCTCGCGAAAGCGGTCGACCCCGGTGACCGCCGCCAGCGCATAGCCATTGGCAATGGCCTTGCTGAAGGCGCTGAGATCAGGGCGCACGCCGACCCTCTCCCAGCTGCCGCCGAGATGCAGGCGGAAGCCGGCGCGGACATCGTCCAGGATCAGGGCGGCGCCGGTGCGATCGCAGATGGCGCGCGCGGTCTCGGCGAAGCGCTTGTCCACCGGCTCATGATCGCGGCCGATATCGTGGCGCATGGCGGTGGCGATGACGGCGGCGAGGTCGTCGCCGGCCTCGGCGGCGGCCTGCTCCAGGCTGGCGGCGTCGTTGTAGTCGTAGAAGATCTGGTGCGCGCGATCCTCGGGGAGCGTGCCGGCGGGGTAGGGGGTGCACCAGGGGGCGGCGCCGTGATAGGCCTTGCGGGCGATCAGAACCTTGCGCTTGCCGGTGCCGGCCCGGGCCACACTCAGGCAGATAGTGGTGGCGTCGGTGCCGTTCTTGGCGAGCAGGCTCCAGTCGCAATGGGGGATGGTCCTGGCTAGGCGCTCGGCCAACTCCACCAGTCGCTCCGAGGGGCCGTTGAGGCTGTCGCCCAGCGCCCCTTGGGTCCGCACGGCGGCCTCCACATCGGGGTCGCGATAGCCCAGCACCATCGGGCCCCAGGCGCACATGAAATCGACATAGTCGCGGCCGTTGACGTCCCAGATCCGGGCACCCTCGGCCTTGGCGAAGTATTGCGGGTATTCCGGCGGCAGGCGGGCGGCGTTCATGTGACCCCACATGCCGCCGGGAATGACGCGCTGGGCCCGTTCGCGCAGCGCCCGATCCCGGTCATTCGCGCCGGCCTGGTCCATCTTGGCGGTGACGTTCATGGCATCCTCCCGTTTCGGGCCAAGGCTTCCTATTCCCCCGCGTCCCGTAGAACGGATATATCATGTATCCGGCACACACGGGGTCAAAGCACAAACTTGGGGAGGTGCTGTGGCAGGCAAGGCCAAGGAGGACAAAGAGGCGCCGCTCCTCTTCGGAGCCATCGCCGATGACCTGACCGGGGCGCTGGAGCTGGCCTCGCTGATCCGCCGTGGCGGGGTTCGCTGCCCCGTCCTCTTGCGGCCAGGACAAGTCGGGTCCTTGGATGGGCTGGAGGCGGTGGTCTTCGGCCTCAAGACTCGCGTCATCCCGGCGGCGCGCGCGGTCGCTGCCTTCACTCGGGCGCAGGCGGCGCTGGAGCAGAGGGGCGTGCGCCAAGTCTTCTACAAATACTGCGCCACTTTCGATTCCACACCCCGGGGCAATATCGGCCCCTGTGCCGATCTCCTGGCCGAGCGGGGGAATGCCGACTTCACGCTCTTCTCCCCGGCCTTCCCGGAAGTGAATCGCACTGTCTATCGGGGGCATCTCTTCGCCGGCGACATCCTGATCTCGCAATCGCCCAAGCGCTTCGATCCCCTGACGCCCATGCGCGAACCCAATCTGGTGAAGGTGCTGCAGCAGCAGACGAGGTTCCCGGTGGGTCTGCTGGCGCATCAGACCCTGGCCCAGGGGCCCGCTGCCATCGCGGCGCATGTCGCCCGCCTCCGGACGCAGGGGATCCGCTATGCCATCGCCGATGCCTTGGACGAGGCGGATCTGAAGGCGACGGCAGAGGCGAGCGTCGACTGGCCGCTGATGACCGGCGGCTCCTCGGTCGCGGTCTACTATCCCGCGCTCTGGCGCGCGCGGGGCTGGCTGAAGGGCGATGGCCTTGCCGCCGATGCTGCGCCCAGCGGCAGTGACATCGCCGGCGGACCGGCCGTGGTGCTGGCAGGAAGCTGCGCCGAGCGCACCTTCGATCAGCTCGCCCATTTCGCCCGCCGTCGGCCGGTGCTGTTTCTCGACCCGGGCCGCGCGGCCGAGGGCGGCCTGAATGGCGCCGGCGCCGCGGGGCTCGTGGCCGAGGCTCTCGCCTTCGCCGAGGCGGGGCTCGCCGAGGGGCGGCCGGTC
>DATBBO010000137.1:0-3618 GCA_036270995.1 Dongiaceae bacterium
TCGTTGTCGAGGCGCATGCGCAGCGCCTCACCGTCGCCAATGCAACGGCGCTCGTAGCGGGCTACGATCTCATCGCCGATGGCAGCGACAATTTCGCCACGCGCTATCTCTTGAACGATGCCTGCTATCTGGCGCGCAAGCCCCTGGTTTCAGCCGCACTGCTGCGCTTCGATGCTCAGCTCTCGGTCTTCAAGGCTTATCTCGGCCCGCCGCATCCCTGCTATCGCTGCCTCTTTCCCGAGCCGCCGCCCGCCGATCTCGTGCCGCGCTGCGAGGAGGCCGGGATCTTCGGCGCTATCGCCGGCAGCATCGGCGCGCTTCAGGCGACCGAGGTGCTGAAGGAACTTCTCGGCCTGGGCGAAAGCCTGTCGGGACGACTCCTTATATATGATGGCCTGGCGACGGAGTTCCGCACTCTGCGCATTCCCCGCGATCCCGCCTGCCGTCTCTGCGGCGCGCAAGCGACGATCCACGATCTGTCGGAGCACCGGCGCCAGACGCTCTAGGATTTGCGCGGCGGTTTGGGATTTTTCGTCGCCCGCCGCTGCAGCCACTTCGTCACATGCTCATGCACCTGGCTTGCCGCGAGCTCCGCGGCCTTGACGCGCTCGGCGGCAAGGCGTCGCTGTTCCGTCGATGGGGCTCTGGACATCGAAGACCTCTCGCTTTGTGTGCCGCTCGAGGGGCTAAGGCTTCTTGTAGCTCACCCGCCACACCACGCCACCGGCATCGTCGGCGATAAGCAGGCTGCCATCGGCCGCGACGGCAAGCCCGGCGGGGCGACCCCAGACCTGGGCCGGGCTGTTGCCTCCCAGCCAGAAGCCGGTCAGGAAGTTCTCGTAGTAACCCTGCGGGCGACCGTCCTTGAAGGGGACGCGCACGATCTTGTAGCCGGTCGGCTCGGCGGAGTTCCAGGATCCGTGCAGAGCTACGAAGGCGTCGCCCTTGTACTCCGCCGGGAACATGCTGCCTTCGTAGAAGACGATGCCGAGCGGTGCCGAATGGGACTGGAACAGGAGATCCGGCGTGATGGCCCTCGCCACCATCTCGGGCCGGCTCGGGAAGTCGGGCTGCGGGTGATGGCCGATATAGGCATAGGGCCAGCCATAGAACCCGCCCTCTTGCAGCCGGGTCAGGAAATCGGGCACCAGCCCGTCGCGCTCGTTGACCACGGTGTACAGATCGTTGGTCCCCGGATAGAAGGCGATGCCCACGGGGTTGCGCAGACCGGAGGCGAAGGTCTTCTGGTCGCTTCCATCGGCAGCGAAGCTCTGGACCGAGGCATGGGGCAGGGGATCCTCGCCGATATTGCTCTCGGAGCCGATGGCGATGAAGAAGCGCTTGCCGTCGGGCGCGAAGGCGACATTGCGGGTCCAGTGAAGCACGCCGGCCCCGAAGGCGCCCGGCGGGGTCACGCGCTTCGGCTGGCTCGCCGGCCGGTTGCCCTCGCCAAGCGCCACGCGCCAAAGCCCGTCGGTCGCGCCGATATAGAGATAACCGCCCTGCACGGCGAGGCCGTGGGGCCGATGCAAGCCCGCGGCGAATACCGTTCTGAGATCGGCCCGGCCATCACCGCTCTCATCGCGCAGCAGCAGGACCTGCCCCAGACTCGGCATGGCCAGAAAGACATCGCCATTGGGCGCCACCGCCATCCAGCGCGGATTGTCGAGGCCATCCGCGAAGGCGTTGACGCTGAAGCCCGGGGGCAGGCGGAAGGGCGGTGGAGAGGGACGGGCGACGAGGTCGGCCGTGTTGTCGACGGCCTGGGTTGCATAGGGCGCGGGTAGTCGCGCGGCGTCGATCTGAAAGCGCTGGCCCGGCGCTTGATCGGAAAGATCGGCTGCTGTCGCGGCCTCCATGGCAGGGAGCAGCGTGCCGAGAAGAACCACCAGCAGGCGGGGGAGGGAAGCCGGGTTCACCCCTATCAAGTGGAGCGCTATCTGCCTCCTGCCAAGCGGTCGGCGCTCGGAAAACTCAGCGCTCGAGGGCGGCCACGCCGGGCAGGGTCTTGCCCTCCAACCATTCCAGGAAGGCGCCGCCGGCGGTGGAGACATAGGAGAAGCGCTCCACCACACCGGCAGCGGCCAACGCCGCCACGGTATCGCCACCGCCGGCGACCGTCAGCAGTTTTCCCTTTTCCGTCAATGCTGCGGCGGCACGCGCGACCGCCACCGTGCCGGCCTCGAAGGGCGGCGTCTCGAAGGCGCCCACCGGTCCGTTCCAGACCAGGGTATGGCAGGTGGCGAGCCGCGCCGAAAGATCGGCGGCCGTCGCCGGCCCCACATCCAGGATCATGCGGTCCGCCGGCACCGCGTTGATGTCGACGGTCGCTATAGCAAGGCCGGGCTTGAGCGCCTCGGCCACCACCGCATCCACAGGCAGAACGACCTCGGTCCCGCGGGCCTCGGCCTTGCCCAGGATTTCGCGCGCCGTATCGGCCATCTCCCGCTCGGCCAGGGATTTGCCGATGGCGATCCCCTTGGCATGGAGGAAGGTGTTGGCCATGCCGCCGCCGATCACCAGAAGATCGACCTTGCTCACCAGGTTTCCCAGGAGATCAAGCTTGGTGGAGACCTTGGCACCGCCGACGATGGCCATCACCGGGCGCTTCGGCTCGGCCAGCGCCTTGCCGAGATGCTCCAGCTCCGCCTGCATCAGCCGTCCGGCGGCGGCGGGCATCAGATGGGCGATCGCCTCGGTCGAGGCATGGGCGCGATGGGCGCAGGAGAAGGCGTCGTTGACATAGAGGTCGCCCTCGGCGGCGAGCGCCCGGGCGAAGGCGGGATCGTTCTTCTCCTCCTCGGCATGAAAGCGCAGGTTTTCCAGCAGCGCGATGCTACCCGGTGCGAGAGCGTCGATGACCTTTCCCGCCGCCGGCCCGACGCAATCCTCCGCGAAGGCGACAGGCTTGCCCTCCAGCACGCCGGAGAGCGCCGAAGCTATCGGCTTCAGTGACATTTCGGGGACGCGCCTGCCGTCGGGCCGGCCGAAATGGGACAGCACCACGATCTTGGCGCCGCGCGCCGCGAGCTCGCGGATAGTGACGGCCCCCCGCTCGATGCGGGTCAGGTCGGTCACCTTTCCGCCCTTCATGGGCACGTTGAAGTCGGCGCGCAGGAGCACGCGCTTGCCGGCGACATCGAGGTCATCGAGGGTGCGGAAACTTGTCATCTCTGGATCATCCAAAGGAAGGGCGGGCTGAAGGAAAGCTGGACCATAAGAGCAAACTTGCCCCAATCGCAATTCCCTGTCGGACCGCCTATGTTTAGCCCGCAGTATGACAGCTCCGGGACAGTCCCCGGGGTGAAGGGAAGGGATGGGACGCGATGCAGCGGGCGAGGGCAAGCGAGACGCCGGCCTATCCTTGGCTGAAGTCCTATCCGAGCGACGTCGATTGGGGGGCGGAGATCCCCGTCAAGCCGATGCATCTGCTGCTCGAGGAGGCGGCCGCCCGCTTCGCGGACCGAACCTGCATCGACTTTCTCGACCGGCGCTATAGTTTCGCCGAGATCGGCCGCCTCGCAGATCGCGCGGCCAAGGGCTTTCAGCTGCTCGGCGTCGGGCCGGGCGTCAAGGTCGGGCTGCATCTGCCCAACTGCCCCTATTCTGTCATTTGCT
>DATBBO010000138.1:0-1932 GCA_036270995.1 Dongiaceae bacterium
CAGAAGACGCAGCAGTCGCCGGGCTTCGGCTGCAGCAGCGCGCCGCAGCCCCGGCAGTCATAGAAGAACTGGCAGGCATCCATCGGCATTCGCTCGGTCGCCTGGTACCCGCAGCTCGGGCAGGCAATGACCGAGTGATCGATCACGGGGCGACCTTGGAGGGGTAGCCGGCCTGCGTCGTCGCCGAGGTCAATGCCTCCAGCCTCGTCTTCTGGTCGTCATAGGTGACGGTTGCGGTCTTCTGCTCGAATGAGACGACCACCTTCTCCACGCCTGGAACCTTGGCAAGGCTCTGCTTCACAATATAAGGGCAGGCATCGCAATACATGTTCTCGACGGCGAGCGTCACGGTTCGCTCGGCGGCCGAAGCGACCGCGCCGAAGAGAGCAACCATGGCCAGCAGGGTTGAGGCAAGGATGCGCATCATCGCTTTCTCCATCCTCCTCGATCACGTTGCCAACAACGACCGGGCCACATAGGGAAAGGCGATGGCCGAAGCAATGAGGGTCGTGGCGGCCCAGAGCGCCAGCTTCACGCCACGCCTCGGCAGCGGGCGGGCGCAGAGCTTGGCGTCGGCGCAGGCAGCCTCAGGCCTCCGGTAGACCAGGTAGTACCCCGTCCCAAGGAAGATCAGGGTGGCGGCGATGAAGATCGGCTGATAGGGGGCAAGTGCCGTCAGATTGCCGATCCAGGCGCCGCCGATGCCGAGCGTGAAGAGCCCGAGCGGCACGATGCAGCAGGAGGTCGCCGCTAACGCGCCGAGGATCCCGCCGGCGGCAACGAGGCCCATGCGGCGGCCCTCGGCTCGCTCGGCCGCGCTGACTGCGCCCTCGCCCGGTCGGCTCATCGCTCATTCCTCCACCCGGAGATAGCGGTGGTAGGATGGAGCCTGTAGCGACTACAGGTACAAGGGGTTCCGGAATTGCCCCCGATCACGCTTCCGCGAGACTCGACCCTCACCATCGGAGCGCTTTCGATGCGGACGGGAGTCAATATCGAGACCATCCGCTTCTACGAACGCATCGGCATCCTCGCGAAGCCGCCGCGCAGTGCGGCGGGCCATCGCATCTACAGTCGGGAGCAGCTGATGCGCCTCGGATTCATCCGCCGCAGCCGCGAGCTCGGATTCTCCCTCGATGAGGTGCGCCGATTGCTGCAGCTTGTCGATGGTGGGCGTTACACCTGCGCCGAGGATCAAGGCCATCACCCTCGACCATCTCGGAGAGGTCCGCCGCAAGATCGCCGATCTGCGTCGTCTCGAGCGCACCCTGGCAGCTGTGGCCGGCAGGTGCCGGGGCGGCAAAGTGCCGGAATGCCCCATCGTTGAAGCGCTGTTCGACCCCCTGACGCGGCTCACCCCGGAGCGCTAGGCTTGGCTCAGTTGCCAGGGAAGGGCACGACGAGCTGAAGGTTCAGAGAGGGCGGGCCATAGTAGACCGGCGGCGGTGGCGGCGGCGCGTAGTAGACGGGCGGCGGGGCGTAATAGACAGGGGGCGGAGGTGGGGCGTAGTAGGGTGTGCCGCCATAGAGGTAGACGCGGCGCCCGTTCCCCTCATCGCCCTGGTCGTCGTCATTGCCGCCATACCAACCCTGGTGATCGCCGTCGTCATCGGCAGCCGCGGGTTTCGGGGCAGCCGCCAGGATCGCCACTGCCACCATGACGAGAGCGGTCGCTCCCGCGATACGACGTCCGAAGTCGCGAGATAAAACCATGGCTGTTGCTCCTCCGAGGGCGGCGCCGCACGGGAGGCGACTCGTCCTCTCCCGATAGAGAGGCAATGGATATAGGCAAGGGACCCGGGCCCGGCTGGTGGCAAATCCGGGCTGATGGCGGCCATTTTCTGCCCTTGGAAAGCAAGTTCCAAAGTCGACTGCCGCCATCTATGCTCCGGCACCCGAACCACAGCGGAGCTTTCATGGCGAACTACGATG
>DATBBO010000139.1:0-1732 GCA_036270995.1 Dongiaceae bacterium
ACCGTCTTTCGCACCTATATCGATCTCTCGGATCTGCTGCCGGCCGCCCTCTATTCGGTGCTGCTGAGCTTCTTCGACATCAGGGCAGTCTTTTTCGCCGCAGGGCTCTGGATGCTGATCGCCGCCGGCATTTCCCGTCACCTGCCGCGGAGCATGTGAACGGACATCACCAAGGCGAGCCCATCGCCTTCGATCTCGTGACCGCCAGGGCCCAGGCGCACCGTATCGCCGGCCTCCGCCTCGGCGCCACCAGCCGAAAGCGCGCCCTCGGCGCAATAGACGAGAAGCCAGCCGGCCTCGACGCTTCGCCGGATCGCGGATTCCGACAGACGCAGGACCTCGGTCCGGCTCCGGGCGCGTTTGCGATCGACCATCAGGTTGAAATCGCGCACCGGCCCCGCGATCAGCTTGCAGTGGCAGAACCAGTCGCCGTTGAAATCGAAGGGCTCGAAGCGGTGTTCGATCCGCTTCTCCGGCGCCTCCTCGAAGATGAGGCGCATGCCGGCACCCTCGATCAGGGAGATGGTACGGTCATAGCCGGGAAAGAGGGAGAAGTCCCCCGAGGCCGCGACCTCGGCGATGCTGAGACGCCAGAGGAAGTCCTCGCCGCTTGCCGGCTCGCGCGCGATCTCCCGCGTTATGCCCTGGCCGTTCTTCCAGGGCATGACCCGATATCCGGAGGCCGGGAGCCTCATTTGGTGCCGAAGAGCCGGTCGCCCGCATCGCCGAGCCCCGGCACGATATAGGCGTGATCGTTCAGACGGTCGTCGAGGGCGGCGGCATAGGTGCGCACCTCGGGATGGGCGCCGCACAGGACCTCGACCCCCTCGGGTGCTGCCACCAGCGCCAGGAAGCGGATGGCGCGATCCGCCACCCCGGCCTTGTTCAGCACATCGACCGCTGCGGCAGCGGAATAGCCCGTCGCCAGCATGGGATCGCACAGGATGAAGATGCGCCCCTCCGGCTCCGGCAGCTTGACGAAGTACTGCACGGGCCGCTTCGTCACCGGATCGCGGTAGAGCCCGACATGGCCCATCCGTGCCGAGGGGATCAGGTCGATCATCGCCTCGGCCATGCCGAGGCCGGCGCGCAGGATGGCGACCACCGCCACCTTCTTGCCCGCGATGGTGGGCGCATCCATCGCCTCCAGCGGCGTCTCGATGCGCTCGCTCGTCAGCGGCAGATCGCGTGTCACCTCATAGCCCATGAGGAGCGCGATCTCCTTCAGGAGCTGGCGGAACAGTATGGTGGGCGTGCGCTTGTCGCGCATGATCGACAGCTTGTGCTGGATCAGCGGGTGGTCGAGGACGTGGAAGTTCGGAAACTGGTTGAGTGGCGTCTTCATTCTCGTCCCCTCCGGTCGCGGCATGTCTTCTATAGCGAAGCCCATGCCTCCTTGCCCATGGCTTTCAGCGCCAGGACCAGGCCCAGCGCCGCGACGGCCGCCATGACGAAGAAAGCATGGCCGCCGAAGGCGGCGTAGAGCCCGCCCGTCGCCAGGGTGACGAGCCCGGTGGTCGAGCCCACCGCGATCGCCTGCAGCATCTGGGCTGTGGCGGCGAGCCCGGGCGGGGTGCGCCGGGCGAGATAGGTCATGGCGGCGAGATGGGTGGCGGCGAAAGTGAAGCCGTGGAGGCACTGGACCAGGATCAGGAGAGGCAGGCCCGTGCCGAGCCCTGCGAGCAGCCAGCGGATGACCGCTGCCGCGGCGCCGATGACGAAGAGCTCGGGC
>DATBBO010000140.1:0-1693 GCA_036270995.1 Dongiaceae bacterium
CGCGCGCCGAGCTTGCGCTTGAGGCGGCGGGTGGAGATCGCCCGCTGATGCTGCATCAGGCGATGCCAGCGCTCCTCCTTGACCGGTTGCGGCACGGCCGCAGCGAGGTCGTTGGCGACCGCGCCCTTGACCGGCTCGTAGCGGAAGCAGCCGACGCGGTCGAGCTCGGCTTCGGAGAGCCAATCGAGGAGCAGCGCAAAATCCGCTTCCGTCTCGCCCGGGAAGCCGACGATGAAGGTCGAGCGGATGGTGAGATCGGGACAGATGCCGCGCCAGGCGCGGATGCGCCCTAGGGTCTCCTCCTGCGCGGCCGGGCGCTTCATCCGCTTGAGCACATCGGGGCTCGCATGTTGGAACGGCACGTCGAGATAGGGCAGCAGCTTACCCTCCGCCATCAGCGGGATGACCTCGTCCACATGCGGATAGGGATAGACGTAGTGCAGGCGGATCCAGACCCCGAGCTCGCCGAGCGCGCCGGCGAGCGAGAGGAACCTGGCCGGCAGCTGCCGCCCCTTCCAGACGCTCGAAGCATATTTGAGATCGACCCCATAGGCGGAAGTGTCCTGCGAGATGACCAGCAGCTCCTTGACGCCGGCGGCGACCAGGCGCTCGGCCTCGCCCATCACGTCGGCCGCTGGCCTCGAGACCAGGTCGCCGCGCAGCTTTGGTATGATGCAGAAGGTGCAGCGGTTGTTGCAACCCTCTGAAATCTTGAGATAAGCGTAGTGGCGCGGGGTGAGCTTGATGCCTTCAGGAGGCACCAGATCGAGAAACGGGTCGTGCTGCGGCGGTGCCGCCTTGTGGACCGCCTGGAGCACGCTTTCGTATTGCTGGGGCCCGGTGACGGCGAGCACGTCCGGGTAACGCGCGGTGATCTTCTCGGGCTCGGCCCCCATGCAGCCGGTGACGATCACCTTGCCGTTCTCGGCCAGGGCCGAGCCGATGGCGGCGAGCGATTCCGCCTGCGCGCTGTCGAGAAAGCCGCAGGTGTTGACGATGGCGAGATCGGCGCCGGCATGCGCCCGGGTGAGCTCATAGCCTTCCGCCCGCAGCCGCGTGATGATGCGCTCGGAATCGACCAGCGCCTTGGGGCAGCCGAGGGAGACGAAGCTCACCGTCGGCGCACGGGATTGGGCCATATGCGGGTCTCGGTTGGGATGCGCCTGACCTAGTCGCCGCCCGGGGGAAATGCAAGGAACTTGGGGTTGCCACGAGCGGGTCGCGGCCAAGAGCGTAAACATTGTTCCGGGGACATCGATGAAGGCTGTGCTTTACCCATTCGGGCTCGATGAGCCGATCGTCGCCCTGGTGCGGGACTTTCCGCACCTGCAATGGGCGCTCGCGGCCTCGCCCGGCGATATTGCCCGGGAGATCGGCGATGCCGCGATCCTGGTCACCAGCAACCGGGCCTGCTCGGCCGCCTATGGGGAGGCGCTGCGGCATGGCGCCGGCCAAACGCTGCGCTGGATTCATTTCACCTCCGCCGGCATCGATGGCGGTTTGAAGATGGGGCTGCCGGACTGGGTGACGGTCACCAATGCGACCGGGGTCAAGGCCGCGGTGGTGTCAGAGCATGCGCTCGCGCTGCTGCTCGCGCTGGTGCGGCGGCTGCCGCAGCTGCAGGCCGACCAGCTGGCCCGGCGCTGGCGGCACGATGAGCTGATGGCGCAGGTCGCGACCCTGGAAGGCGCCG
>DATBBO010000141.1:0-8301 GCA_036270995.1 Dongiaceae bacterium
ATCCCGCTGATCCGCCGCTTCGAATGCGGCTATGAGCAGGGCGCCAAATACGCCAATCCCCAGGTGGCGGTGGTCCAGAACATGACCGGCACCACCCCCTCGGCCTGGGACGATCCGGGCCGCGGCGGCGAGCTCGCCAAGGCCCAGTTTGACGGCGGCGTGGACGTCGTCTACGCGGCGGCGGGCAATACTGGCCTCGGCGTCTATCAGGCGGCGGCCGATGCCCACAAGCTCGCGATCGGCGTCGATTCGAACCAGAACTACCTGCATCCCGGCACGATGCTGACTTCCATGGTGAAGCGCGTCGATCTCGCCGCCTACAACTCGCTCGAGGCGGCGAAGAGCGGCAATTGGCAGGGCGGGATCACCGTCCTCGGCCTCAAGGAAGGCGGCATCGACTGGGCCTATGACCAGTACAACGAGAAGCTGATCACGCCGGAGATGAAGGCGAAGGTCGACCAGGCGAAGGCCGACATCATCGCCGGCAAGATCACCGTCGCCGACTACATGGCCAACAACGAGTGCAAATACTGAGGATGCCGCAACGTTGAGCCCGCGCGCGGCGGCTCCCTCCTCTCCCGTCATTCCCGCGTGCCCGGGAATGACGGGTCGGGGGCGGCATGCCTGACGACAGCGCCGGCCCGGCCGCGACGCCGGCGATCGAGCTTCGCCATATCGACAAGCGCTTCGGAGAGGTGCACGCCAATCGCGACGTGTCCCTCTCCGTGCGCCGGGGTTCGATCACCGGCATCATCGGCGAGAACGGTGCCGGCAAATCGACCTTGATGAGCATCCTCTACGGCTTCTACGAGGCCGACAGCGGGGAGATTCTGGTCGGAGGCGCGGCGAGGCACATCCGCACGCCCAGCGACGCCATTGCCGCGGGAATCGGCATGGTCCATCAGCACTTCATGCTGGTGGAAACCTTCACCGTGCTCGAGAACATCATGCTGGGCGTCGAGGGCGGGGCCATCTTGAGGCATGGGGCCGCCGCCGCGCGCCGTGAGGTCGAGCGGCTGGAGCGGGAGTATGGTCTCGGCGTCGATCCCGATGCGCGGGTTGCTGAGCTTCCCGTGGGTGCCCAGCAGCGTGTCGAAATCCTGAAGGCGCTCTACCGCGGCGCCAAGATCATGGTCCTGGACGAGCCGACGGGCGTGCTGACGCCGCAGGAGACCGACCAGCTCTTCCGCGTGCTGGCGAGCCTCAAGGCGCGGGGCGAGACGATCATCCTCATCACCCACAAGCTGCGCGAGATCATGGCGGTGACCGATGAGGTCTATGTCATGCGGGCCGGCAGCATGGTCGCGCAACGCAGGACCAGCGAGACCAGCGAGCAGGAGCTGGCGGAGCTGATGGTCGGGCGCAAGATCCGCCTCAGCCTCGACAAGGCGCCGGCGGCAGCGGGGCCGCCGGCGCTGACGGTCTCGCATCTGACGGTCCATGACGAGCGCGGCGTCCAGCGCCTCGATGATGTGAGCTTCACGCTGGCGGCCGGGGAGATCCTGGGCATCGCCGGCGTCAGCGGCAACGGCCAGAGCGAGCTCCTCGAGGTGCTGGCCGGCATCCGCGCGCCAGAGAAGGGGAGCCTCACCCTCGACGGCCGCGAGATCACCGCCGAGCGGCCCTGCGGGCCCTCGGAGATGCGCGCCCTCGGCGTCGCCCATGTGCCCGAGGACCGTCATCGCCTGGGGCTGGTGAGCAATTTCACCGCCAGTGAATCGGCCCTGCTCGGCTATCAGCACGACCCCGCCTTTGCCGGCGGCTGGCTTCTCGACCGCGGCAAGATCCAGCGCTATTGCGCATCGCTGATGGAGAAGTTCGACGTTCGGCCGCGCGCGCCCAATCTGCGCTCGGCCAATTTCTCTGGCGGCAATCAGCAGAAGCTGATCATCGCCCGCGAGCTGACGCGCGGACCCAAGATCCTGCTGGTCGGCCAGCCGACCCGTGGCGTCGATATCGGCGCCATCGAGTTCATCCATCGCCAGCTCCTCAGGCATCGCGAGGCAGGTGCGGCCATCCTGGTCGTCTCGGTGGAGCTGGAAGAGGTCATGGCGCTGGCTGACCGGATCCTGGTCATGTGCGGCGGGCGCATCACCGGGGAGCTCGCGGCGCGCGAGGCCGATGAGCGGCGCCTCGGCCTCATGATGGCCAATGCCGGGCCGCTTCCCGCCAATGAGGTGCCGCCGGACGAGACGATCGGCGAAGCTTGGGGCGAGCCGTGGCGGGGCGAGCCATGAGGGCGAAGGGTTCCGGGGGCGAGGGGGAAAAAAGGAGCGCGGCGAGATCCGCCCTTCTTCCCCCTTTTCGCGGGGGTGAGTCATGAGCGGGGCACGACCCGATCTGCCGCGCTGGGCCGATATCGGGCTCATTCCGCTGGTCAATGTGCTGCTGGCCTTCATCGTCGCCGGGCTGGTGGTGGTGGTGATCGGCGAGAGCCCGCTGGAGGCGGTGCAGGTCATGCTGTCCGGCGCGCTCGGCAGCGGCGAAGGCCTGGGCTACACCCTCTATTACGCGACGAACTTCATCTTCACGGGGCTCGCCGTCGCCATCGCCTTCCATGCCGGCCTCTTCAATATCGGCGGCGAGGGCCAGGCCTATATCGGCGGGCTCGGGGTCGGCCTCCTGCTGCTGGGGCTCGACCACAGCCTCTCCTGGCCCGTCCTGCTGCCGCTCGCGGTCATCGCGGCCCTCCTGTTCGGCGCCGCCTGGGCCTTCATCCCGGCCTGGCTCCAGGCCTATCGCGGCAGCCACATCGTCATCACCACCATCATGTTCAACTTCCTCGCCTCGAGCCTGATGGTCTACCTGCTGGTGAACGTGCTGAACGAGCACGGCGCCACCAGTCCGGAGAGCCGTAACATCGCCGAGGCCGCCCAGCTCCCCTTCGTCACCGACATCCTGGGCGGGTTCGGCATCAAGATGGCTCACACGCCCCTCAATCTCTCGATCCTGATCGCCGTGCTCGCCTGCGTCTTCGTCTGGATCTATGTCTGGCATACGCCCTGGGGCTACGAGCTGCGCACCGTCGGCCAGAGCGAGCGGGCCGCGGTCTATGCCGGCGTCAGGCCGCGGCGGGTGATCCTGGTGACGCTCTGCATCTCCGGCGCGCTTGCCGGGCTCGTGGGCGTCAACGAGATCATGGGCGTGCAGCACCGCCTGCTGCTGAACTTCAATGCCGGCTACGGCTTCACCGGCATCGCGGTCGCGCTGATGGGCCGCAACCACCCGCTGGGCGTCGTGCTCGCCGCGATCCTGTTCGGCATCCTGACCCAGGGGGGCGCCGAGCTCTCCTTCGAGATGCCCAATATCGACCGCAACATGGTGACGGTCATCCAGGGTCTGGTGATCCTCTTCTCCGGCGCGCTCGCGCATCTCAGCCGCCCCTGGCTCGAGGCGCTGTTCGCCCTGCTCTCGCGCCGGCGCCCCTCCCTCAAGGAGGCGTGAGGTGGAGCCGGAGCTTCTTCTCCGCACTTTGGCCGCAGCACTCAGGCTCTCGACGCCGCTGATCCTCTGCGCCATGGCGGGGCTGCTGTCGGAGCGCTCCGGCATCGTCGATATCGGGCTCGAGGGCAAGATGCTGGCCGCGGCCTTCGCCGCCGCCGCGATCGCTGCGGTGACGGGCTCGGCCTGGCTGGCGCTTCTCTGCGGCATCGTGATCGCGACACTGATGGCGCTGCTCCACGGCTATGCCTGCATCACCCAGCGCGGCAACCAGGTGGTGAGCGGTGTCGCCATCAACCTGCTCGCCTCCGGGCTCACCGTCGTCCTCGGCAGCTACTGGTTCCAGCAGGGTGGTCAGACGCCGATGCTGACGAATCTCGGCCGCTTCCGCCCGCTCGAGCTTCCGGGAGTCAACCTGCTGAACGGCGTGCCGATCCTGGGGGCGATCTATCGCGACCTCATCAGCGGCTACAGCCTCATCGTGTATATAGCGCTGCTCGCCGTGCCGGCGACCCATTGGCTGGTGAATAGGACACGCTTCGGGCTGCGCCTCAGAGCCGTCGGCGAATATCCCCAGGCGGTGGATACCGCCGGCGTCTCCGTCGCCTGGCTGCGCTATCGCGCGGTGCTGCTCTGTGGGCTTCTGACCGGCATCGCGGGCACCTATGTCTCCATCGCCCAGAATGCGGGCTTCAGCCGGGACATGACCGCGGGCCAGGGCTTCATCGCGCTCGCCGCCATGATCTTCGGCAAGTGGCGGCCCTATCCGGCGCTGGGAGCCTGCCTCCTCTTCGGCCTGCTGGATGCGGTGGCGATCCGCCTCCAAGGCGTCAGGATCGCGGGCATCGGCGAGGTGCCGGTGCAGCTCATCCAGGCCCTGCCCTATGCCTTGACCGTGCTGCTGCTGGCGGGCTTTATCGGCAAGGCCGTGGCACCCAAGGCGAGCGGCATCCCCTATGTCAAGGAGCGCTGAGATGGCCGATGGCGCGGTCGTGGCGAAGATGCTGGCCGCGGCCCGCGCCGCCATGGCCAGGGCCTATGCGCCCTATTCCAAGTTTCCCGTCGGGGCGGCGCTGCTCGCGGCCAATGGCAAGATCTATGCCGGCTGCAATGTCGAGAACGCCGCCTATCCCCAGGGAAGCTGCGCCGAGACCTCGGCCATCTCGGCCATGATCGCCGATGGCGAGCGGGAGATTCGGGCCGTCCTCGTGGTCGGGCAGGGCACAGAGCTCATCGCGCCCTGCGGCGGCTGCCGCCAGCGCCTGAACGAGTTCGCGACACCATCGACACCGGTCCATCTCGCGGGCGCCACGGGTGTCGAGCGGACCGTGACCCTGGGTGAGCTCCTGCCCTTCGCCTTCGGGCCGCAGAACCTCGCCGGGAGCGGGTCATAGACTCAACATCGGACAAGGCCGCGGCGGCGATCCGCGCCCATCGCCCCGGCTTCACCCCGGCGGTCGCCGTGGTGCTGGGCTCGGGCCTCGGCGGGCTGGCCGACCGCCTGCAGGCGGCGAGCGCCCTCTCCTATGCCGAGCTGCCCGGCTTTCCCGCGCCCGGCGTCGCCGGCCATGCCGGCCGCCTGGTGCTGGGCGAAGCCGCCGGGCTTCCCGTGGCGCTGCTGCAGGGCCGGGCGCATTTCTACGAGGGCGGCCGGGCGGATGCGATGCGCCCCGCCATCGAGGCCCTGGCCGCCATCGGCTGCCCGGCACTGCTGCTCACCTGCTCCGCCGGCAGCCTCCGCGCCGAGATCGGCCCCGGCAGCCTCGTCTCGATCAGCGACCATCTCGGCCTGGCAGGCCTTTCTCCGCTGATCGGCGAGGTGGGACCCCGGCGTTTCCTCGATATGAGCGAGGCCTATGACGCAGGCCTGCGCGGAGGATTACGCCAAGCCGCGCAGTCCTCCGGCATCGTTCTCCATGAGGGAACCTATGCCTGGTTCAGCGGACCGCAATTCGAGACCCCAGCGGAGATCCGTGCCGCGCGGCTTCTCGGCGCCGATCTGGTAGGCATGTCGGTAGTGCCGGAGGTGATCCTGGCGCGCCATGCGGGCCTCAGGGTTGCGGCTCTCGCGGTCGTCACCAATCTAGGTTCGGGCATGACCACCGAAACGCTGCATCACGGCCAGACCCTCGACGCCGCCGCCCGCGCCATGGCGGATCTCGCCCGCCTGCTCGATGCCTTTTTCGCCGGCCTGGCCAGGACCTCCTGACATGCTCCCCCAGGAGATCATCCGCCGGAAGCGCGATGGCCATCCGCTGAGCGAGGCGGAGATCGGCTTCTTCGTGCGTGGCATTGCCGACGGCTCCATCGCCGATGGCCAGGTCGCGGCCTTCGCCATGGCGGTCTTCCATCGCGGCATGAGCGAGGAGGAGACCGTCGCCCTCACCCGGCACATGACAGGCTCGGGCCGCCGGCTTCACTGGCATGATCTCGATCTTCCCGGCCCCGTGCTCGATAAGCATTCGACCGGCGGCGTCGGCGACAAGGTGAGCCTGATGCTGGCGCCGATCCTGGCGGCTTCCGGCGGCTTCGTGCCGATGATCTCCGGCCGCGGCCTCGGCCATACCGGCGGGACCCTCGACAAGCTGGCCAGCATCCCCGGCTATCGCAGCGATCCCGACCCCGCGCATTTCCGGCGCGTGGTCCGCGAGGCCGGCTGCGCGATCATCGGCCAGACCGCCGATCTGGCGCCCGCCGACCGGCGCCTCTATGCCGTCCGCGACGTGACGGCAACGGTGGAATCGATCCCGCTCATCACCGCCTCGATCCTGTCGAAGAAGCTTGCCGCCGGGCTCGACGGGCTAGTCATGGACATCAAATGCGGCTCCGGTGCCTTCGCCGATTCCCTGCCCATGGCGCGGGAGCTCGCGCGCAGCATCGTCACCGTGGGCGAGGGCGCCGGGCTTCCGACGGCGGCCCTGATCACGGATATGGACCAGCCGCTGGGCGCGACCGCCGGCAATGCGCTGGAGGTCGCCGAGGCGCTCGCCTATCTCGAAGGCGATCACGGCCGCGAGCCGCGCCTCCATGAGGTGACCCTGGCGCTGGCCGGCGAGCTCCTCCATCTCGGCGGCCTCGCGGATGATTTCGAGCAGGGACGGGCCAAGGCCGCCGCCACGCTCGACGATGGCAGCGCGCGGGAGGCCTTCGCCCGCATGGTGGCGGCGCTCGGCGGGCCGACGGATTTCGCCGATCGCGCCCATCACCATCTGCCGCGGGCTCCCATCTGCCGCCCCTGCCCCGCGCCGCGCTCCGGCATCATCCGCCGCATGGACACGCGCCGCATCGGGCTCGTCGTTCTCGCGCTCGGGGGCGGGCGGACGCATCACGAGGCCGAGATCGATCCCGCGGTCGGCCTGGGCGAGATCCGCGGCCTGGGCCATGCCTTGCAGGAGGGCGAGCCCATGGCTCTGATCCATGCCCGCGACGAGGCGTCCTGGGAGGCCGCCGTCGCGGCTCTGCAGCAGGCGGTCGAGATCGGCGACGAGGCGCCGCCGGTCGGCCCGGTGATCGGCGAGCGCGTGCGGGTGCCAAGGAAAGCGCGATGATTTCAGTGATCGCCTTCGATGCCGACGACACGCTCTGGCATACCGAAAGCCTGTTCGTGGAGACCCAGGCGCGGCTCGTCGCCATCCTCGATCGATACGCACCTCATGGCGAGGTGGTCGCGCGGCTCCAGGACACAGAGCAGCGGAACCTCGCCCTCTTCGGCTATGGCATCAAGGGCTTCATCCTCTCCATGGTGGAGACGGCGATCGAGATCTCGCAGCGGCGGGTCGCGGCGTCCGAGATCCACGAGATCATGATGATGGGCCGGGGGATGCTCGATTCGCCGCTCGATCTTCTCGACGGCGTGGTCGAGACACTGGAGGCGCTGGGCGGCCGTCACCGCCTGTTCCTGATCACCAAGGGCGACCTGCTCGACCAGAGCAACCGCATCGAGAAATCCGGGCTGGCTTCGCATTTCACTCATATCGAGATCGTGTCGAAGAAGACACCCGAGACCTACCGGCGGATCTTTGCCGCCCAGGGCGTGGCGCCGGAGGAGGTGATGATGATCGGCAATTCGATCCCCTCCGATGTCGTTCCGGTGCTGGAAATCGGCGGCTATGGCGTGCATATCCCCTACAGGGTCACCGCCGCCTTCGAACGCCATGAGGACCTGCCACAGCACGAGCGATTCCACCAGCTCAGCGCCATCGGCGAGCTGCCGGCGCTGATCCGACGGCTGAATTGACAGGCTCTCTGCCGCTCTTTGAAGCGGAGAGGGGCCGGGCGCTGCCGTCTAACCTCTCCTGCGCAGGAGCACAAAGGGCAGGATTGCCGCGGGGATGAGCAGGGCGTAGCGGAAGCTGAGATCGGCGAAGGCGCCGATCAGCGCGCCGCAGAAATAGACCAGCCAGACAAGGGCGAGCGGACCCACATCGGCGGGCGGCTGCGGCCCCGGCCTTGGCCACAGCAGCGCGACGAGGCCTTCGAACAGACGCTGCACATCGCCGGTGATGAAGACCGTGTTGACGGTGACCTTGCCGAAGCGCGTGGCGGCCGCGGTCTGCATGCCCATGGCGAGCCCCAACAAGGGCGAGACCCATTTGAGCCCGATGACGGAACAAAGCGCCACGGCGATGCCGGCGATCGACAGAACGAGGCTCGGCGAGCGCCCGAAGCGGATGAGCCAGCTGGACAAGAGGACACCGATAGTGAAGCAGACGATCATGGCGACGTAGTAGAGGCTCTGCTCCCAGCTTCGCTGGAACAAAGCGAGGGCCGTATTGCCGGTGATCTGGCAGGCGAAGCCCTGATAGCGCAGGAAGCCCACGGCATCGACATAGCCCGCGATGGCCGCCAGGAGGGCGGCCT
>DATBBO010000142.1:0-5610 GCA_036270995.1 Dongiaceae bacterium
GGCGCAGGATGCCGAGCGGCTGGACGCCGGAGCCGGCAGGCGAATCCGTGCCCAGGATGACGCGATGGAGCTCCCCGAGCTCACGTGCCGTATGGAGGGCGAAGAGGGCCGCCTTCTCATTGCCGTTATGAACGATCTCGATCGCCCGCTTGCATTGCTCGCAGAGGCAGCGGATCTGGTCGAGGGGAAGCGAGGTGTGGCCGCCATTGATATGGCCGATCACATCCGCATCGGCCTCCAGCACCACATCCTTGTCGATGAGGCCGGATCCGGGGATCGAGGGGCCGCCGGTATGGATCGTGCTCTGGATGCCGTATTTGCGGGCCCAGCCGACCATCAGCTTGGCTTCCTCGCCGCTCTTGACGCCGCCGAGCCCGACCTCGCCCAAGAGGCGTACGCCAGCGGCGGCCAGCTCCTTGAAGTCCTCCTCCACCATGCCCTTTTCGATGACGGGCGCGCCGGCATGGATCTTGACCCCGCCGGGCCGGAAGCCGTCGAAGGCGCGCTGTGCGGTGATGGCAAGCGCCTTGACACCCACGACATCCCGAGGCCGGCCCGGCAGATGCACCTCGCCCGCTGAGACCATGCTGGTCACGCCGCCATGAAGAAAGCTGTCGATCCAGTTGAGCTGGCTCTGGCGTGGCGTCCAGTCCCCGAAGACCGGATGCACATGGCTGTCGATCAGGCCGGGGGCGAGCGCGGTGCCCTTGGCGTCGATCACGGTCGTCGCCTTCTCGGTATCGACATCCTTTGCCTTGCCGATGGCGGTGATCTTCCCGTCGATGGCGGCGAGCGTGTCGGCGTCCAGGATCGGCCGCCCGAGATCCCCCGAAAGCAGAAGCCCGATATTGCGGATGACAAGCTTGCCGGTGCTGGCGCCGGCAGATTGAGGCTCGGCCATTTCAGATGCTCCCTCGAGCGGCGATCGGTGACTCCAATGCAGGCCCGCTATCTACCTCCGCGGTCACTGGCGCGAAAGCGGGATTGCGGAGCCGGGTAGCTCAGCGCGGAGCGATCTCGACCGTGTCGACGAGCTCCGCCCCGCGCGAGGACATGAAATAGAGGCCCATGTAATGCGCGACATCCTGGGGATGGGCGGCGTGGATGCCGAGACCCAGGCTCTCCGCCGTCACCCGCGGCAGATGGTAGGTCGCGCAGGCTGCCTCGTACACCAGTATATCCTTGAGGGTCGGCATCAGGTCGTGATTGCGCGCCGAGAGCAGCGTCAGCACGAAATCCATGACGCAGATGTCGGTGCAGATCCCGACCACCAGCACGCGATCCAGCTTGTTGGCGTTAACCCATTCTGTGACCAGGTTGCGGCCATCGGGAGCGATGGCGCCGATGAAGCCGTTGATGCAGTCCTTGCGCAGCAGGGTCGTGTTCGGGTCGCTCTCCAGCCAGCGGAGCGCCGGCACGAGATCCTCCTCGCCGGTGCCGATCTCGCAATGGGGCGGGTAGGGAGGCTCGGGCTTGCCCGGCGTATGGCTGTCGAGAAAGGCCAAGACCGGCCAGCCCCGCTCAGTGAAGGCATGGGCGAGGAGGTTCGTCTCCTCGATCATCCGCGTCACCTGCTGGTTCTCCGCGGGCGGGGCCAGATAGCCGGCCCCCACCGTGGCAAAGCCGTTCACTTCGTCGACGATGACGAGGCCGATGCGCCGGCTCTCTCCCGGACCGTCGGAGAGGCGCAGCACCCCGAGCCTGATCGGCATATGGTGGCTCAACGCATCGACGACGCTCTCGAGCTCGATCATGGGGCTTGTCCCTCCGATGGTCGTCGATATTGCGACGCCGCGCCCCCGCGGGGCAATATTCGGCCGTCCGCCGCCACGCGCCGCCTGGTCCGGTGCCGCCCGACGCGACGAAATGAGGCCTGCTCTTTTGCGAGTCGCTGTGCTAAGCAGCTTGAATTCATTTGCAGAAATGCCCCCGGAACCGATGTCATGAACAGCATGTCGAAGCCCACCGCCATTAAAATGCCTATTCCTTTCATAGACTTGCAGGCACAGCGGCGGCGGCTGGGCGAGTCGGTGGACCAAGGCATGCGCCGGGTCCTGGATCACGGCCAGTTCATCATGGGGCCTGAGGTGCCGGCGCTCGAGACCGCGCTTTCGACCTTCTCCGGCGCGCATCATGTGATCGGCTGCGCCAACGGCACCGACGCCCTGAACCTCGCCATGCGGGCGCTGGGGATCGGGCCTGGGGATGCGGTGATCGTGCCGGCCTTCAGCTTCTCCGCCTCGGCCGAGGCGGTGGTGCTTGTCGGCGCCACACCTGTCTTCTGCGACGTGCGGCCCGACAGCTTCAATATCGACATCGCCAGTCTGGCGGCCGCGGTGGATACCGCGCGCCAGGCCGGGCTCAATCCCCGCGCGGTCATGCCCGTCGACCTTTTCGGCCTGCCGGCGGATTATGCCGCCCTCGACGCGGCTGCCGCCGCGCATGGCATGCTGATCATTGCCGATGCGGCCCAGAGCTTTGGGGCCAGCCGCGGCAATCGTCAGGTGGGCACCTTCGGCCATATCGCGGCCACCAGCTTTTTCCCCTCCAAGCCCCTGGGCTGCTATGGCGATGGCGGCGCGGTCTTCACGCCCGATGCGGAGACCGCATCCCTGCTACGCTCGCTGCGCCAGCATGGCGAGGGCCGCGACCGCTACGACAACGTGCGCATCGGCATCAACTCCCGCCTGGACAGCCTGCAGGCAGCCGTACTCCTGGCCAAGCTCTCGATCTTCGCCGAGGAGATCGAGCTGCGCCAGAAAGTGGCGGCGCGCTACAACGCCGCGCTGGCCGACATTGTCGAGGTGCCGGTGATCGACAGCAAGGCGCGCTCGGTCTGGGCCCAGTACACGATCAAGCTGGACGATCGCGATCGCGTCGCGGCCGGGCTGAAGGCCGTAGGCGTACCGACCGCGATCTACTATCCGCGCAGCCTCAACCATCAGCCGGCCTATCGCGACTATCCGATCGTGGCGGGTGGGGTGCCGGTCGCCGAGGCATTGGCCAGCCAGGTGCTGAGCCTGCCGTTCCATCCCTATCTCGACGAGGCAACCCAGGACTACATCGTCGACCAGCTCCGGGCCGTCATCGCGACAGCCTAGCGGCTTCGACAGCGGAGCGCAGGCCCCTCTCGGGGCGGCGCTTCTTCCGTCAGAGAGTGAGCGCGCCGGCTGTCGCCGGGTGCTGGATTCGCCCGGCCCGCAGCAGGGGTTCGATCGTTGCTGCCGGCATGGGCCGGCCGAAAAACCGTCCCTGCATCTCGTGGCAGCCGAGGCTCGCGAGCAGATCGGCCTGCGCCCGGTTTTCAACGCCCTCGGCGATCGCGCGCAGGCCGATCTCCTCCGCCACCCGCAGGCTCGCGCGCACGATCGCGAGATCGCTGCTGTTGCTCAGAATGTCGTGGACGAATTGATGGGCCACCTTCAAGCGGGTGAAGCGAAACGAGGTGAGATAGCCGAGGGATGACGAGCCCGTGCCGAAATCATCGATGGCGATCCCGACGCCAAGCCGCCGCAGCTCCTCGACCGGGTCCTCGGACTCCCGCGCGGCGTCGGCCAGCACCGCCTCGGTCAGCTCCAGCTCGAGCTGCGATGGCGCCAGCCCATACTCCCTCAGCACCGCGCGCAGCACCGCCTCGAAATCGCTCTCGCTGCGAAGCTGCCGGGCTGAGACATTGACCGCCAGCAGCGGCGGCTCGATCCCGGCTTGCGTCCACTCGTGCAGCTGACGACAGGCGGCACGCAGCGCCCAATGGCCAAGGGGAACAATCAGGCCCGTTTCCTCGGCGATGCGCAGGAACGAGGCAGGTCGCAACAGCTCGCCGTCGCTGCGCCGCCAGCGCAGGAGCGCCTCCAGGCCGATCACCTCGCCGCTGGCATAAGCGATCTGCGGCTGGTAGTAGAGGAGGAGCTGATCCCTCTCGATCGCCTCGCGCAGCTGGCCCGCGAGCGCGGTCCGGGCGCGGATCTCTCGATCCATTTCCAGTGAATGAAACCGGTAGCGGTTGCGGCCCTCCTGCTTGGCGCGATAGAGGGCGAGGTCGGCATGGGCCATCATCATCTCGGGGTCGCGGATCCGCGGCGATAGCGGCGTGATCCCGATGCTCACCGAGATGTTGAGTCGGCGCTCGGCGATCGTATAGGGCTGCGCCAGCCGGCGGAGCAGCTTCGAGGCGAGGAGATCGACCCCGCTCGCATCCGTCACGTCGGTCTGGATGACGGCGAACTCGTCGCCGCCGAGGCGCGCGACCGTATCTGTCGAGCGGATGGTGCCCTTCAAGCGCTTCCCGATCGCCTGGAGCAGCGCATCGCCCGTGGGATGGCCGAGGGTGTCGTTGACCTCCTTGAAGCCGTCGATGTCCAGGACGTGGATTGCAAGGCCGCCGCCACCGCGCCGCGCACGGGCCATGGCCTCGGTAAGCCGCTCGATGAAGGTTGCGCGGTTGGGCAGGCTCGTCAGTGAATCGAACCGCGCCAGGTGCGCCAGCTTGCTCTCGGCGGCCTTGCGCTCCGTGATGTCGAGCAGCACCACCGCGGTCTGCCGGGCGGCCGCCTCGGTTTGGGGCATGCGCATGGTGAGCAAACCGGTGAGGGGGGTATCCGGAGCCCGGGGAAGGACGACGTCGCAGCGCAGCTCGGGCACGCCGTCCCAGATCGCGACGAGCTGCTCGCGGAAGACGGCGGCCAGAATGCGGCGCGCCTCATCGGGAAGGCTCGCATCGCCGGCGCGATCCCTGTCGATTCCGAGAAGCCGCGCGCTCGCTGCGTTCAGGTGATTGATGCGCAGCAGGCTCATCAACTCCTCGGCCAGCGCCGGATGCTCGCGAAGGTGGCGCCCGATATCGCCCAGGCTCTGTCCGCGCAAGCGCTGAAGCGCCGCCCAGACCCCGGAGAGATCCTCCTCCCAGATGAAGACCTCCGCGGTGTCGAGCAATCTTTTGTATTGCCCGTGCCTGGCCTCGGCCTCGATCGCTCTTGCTGCCAGCATTCGCCGTTGGGTGACGTCGCGCAGATGGGCGAGAACGGCGGCGCGGCCCTCGATCGACATGACGGCACCGGTGAGCTCGACATCGATCGCCGCCCCGTCCTTCCGCCGGCCCCTGAAGATGCGCGGCATATGGCCCTCCTCGCCATCGAGGCATCGGCGAAGGGTTTCCTCGATCAGCGCGCCATCCTCGGCGTCTGCCAAGCCCTGCAGTCCGTCGAGGCGCAGGAGCTCGGCGGGCTCATAGCCGAAGATATCGGAGAGGGGCCCGTTGGCGTAGAGGAAGCGGCCGTCCTGCACCAGCGCGAGGCCGGTCGTGACCCGGTCGAAGAGATCGACCAGCGCCGTCGGGAAGACCGCCGACGGTGGGGTGGAGGGACTCATGGTCAAATGCAGCTCTGCCTATGCTCTCGGGGCCTGGGTCACTCCCGGCACCCTGTCAGCTCCGAGGGCACAGCCGGCAGCTTCGCCTGTTAAAGCACAATGAGCGCGCGGCGGCGGGGGCAAGTTCCGTCCCGAGGCGGGGCAAGAAGAGGACCGGGAACCGTTGGCCAATGCGAGCAGCGGATGAGGCTGCCGATCAGGCCCGCCATGGATGATGCCCGGGGGATGATGGAGGCCCGGGCC
>DATBBO010000143.1:0-5807 GCA_036270995.1 Dongiaceae bacterium
CCTCAGGATCTCGGGCTCGCGCACGGGCAGATTCGCGCGCATCGCAAAATCGGTGCGCGGCAGGAAGACCGTGGTCCTGTAGTCGGCGCTCATGTCAGTCGAAGCTCATGTTCGGCGGGCTCGCGGGTCACTTCCGTTGCGGCTTGAGCGCGCTCTCATAGACGCTCTCGGCCGGTCTGTCGACCCGCCGGGGCCTGAGGCGCGCCGGGACATGGGCGGGCGGCGGGCCGTCATAGGCGGCGAGCCGCGCTCTCGCCTCGGCGCTGTCGGCGGCGATCTGGGCCTTCAGCGCATCGAGGCTCTCGAATTTGCGCTCGGGCCGGATGAAATCGATCAGTGCGACCCGCAGATGGCGCCCATAGATGTCGCCGGAAAAATCGAAGAGATGGGTCTCGAGCTGGACCCGGGTTCCGCCGACGGTCGGACGCCGGCCGAGATTGGCAACGCCGTCGATCCAGTGTGTGCCGCGCCCTTCGTCGATACCGGCCTTGACGGCATAGACCCCCAGCGCCGGCAGGAGATAGTCGGCAAGCGCGACATTGGCGGTGGGAAAGCCCAGCAGCCGGCCGCGCCTGTCGCCGGTCTCGACACGGCCCTCGATCTCCCAGGGACGGCCCAGCAGCCGGGCGGCGCCCGCGGGATCGCCGGCCGCGAGACGCTCGCGCACCTTGGTCGAGGAATAGACCAAGCCCTCGGGATCGGCGACGGCGGCGACGGAGGTGACACCGAACCCGGCGGCGCGCCCCAGATCGCTCAGCAGGGTGGCATTGCCGCTGCGGCCCTTGCCGAAGACGAAGTCATAGCCGACCACGACATGGGCGGGCTCCAGCCCCTGGCCCAGCACCTCGACGATGAAGGATTCGGGACTGCGTGCCGCGAGCGCCCGGTCGAAGGCGAGGAGGTAGACGTAGTCCACGCCCATGGCGTCGAGCTGGCGCAGCTTGATGCGGAAGGGCGTCAGCCGGAAGGCCGGCTGATCGGGCTGGAAATAGGCGCGCGGATGGGGCTCGAAGGTGAGCACGCCGCAGGGCGCCTCCAGCTCGGTAGCGAGTGTCAGCGCCTCGCCGATCACCCGCTGATGGCCCAGATGCAGCCCGTCGAAATTTCCGAGCGCGACGACCGCGCCGCGCGCTTCGACCGGGATCTCCGTGTGATGCCTGAACAGACGCATGGCGGGGAACATATATAGCTTGATGGCCCCTGTTGGAACGGCGGTCGCGGGCCGCCGCGCCAGGGGCTTCGAGGGCCGTGGGTGGCGCTACTCCGCTGCCTGGACCACCGGCCGGCGGGGCACCACCAGAATGGCGTCGCCGGAAATCACCACCGTATCGCCGACGCTGCAGGTCGTCTCCAGGGCAACCCGGCCCCGCTCCATATCGACCGAGGTGACGACCACCCGGGTACGCACGGTGTCGCCGATGCGAACCGGGGCGCGGAATTTGAGATTCTGGCTGACATAGATGCAGCCGGGGCCCGGCAGGCGGGTTCCCAGCACGGTGGAGATGAAGCTTGCCGTCAGCATGCCATGGGCGATCCGGCCCTTGAACATGGTTCCCTTGGCGAACTCGTTGTCCATATGGACCGGGTTGCTGTCGCCCGAAACCCCGGCGAAGAGCACCACATCGGCCTCGGTCACGGTCTTGGCGTAGGTCGCCGCCATGCCAGGCGCCAGATCCTCAAGGTAATAGCCGTATTTCTCTTCCATGACGGCGTTACACCCCAGTATTCCACGGCCCGACTCGACGCGAGGCACGCTGCATTGCAATATAATGACCCGGAGGCCCCTCCACAAGCTGGCTTTCGGGGCCTTTGCGGAGCAACAAAGCGCCCGCTTTTAGCCCTGGGGAGCGCGGGGATCGAGGGGAACCCGGCCTGAAAGATCGAATATTTCCTCCATCGCCGCCCCGGCCGCCAACAGGGCCGCCTCGCCCCGGGGCTGGCCCACGAGCTGCAGCCCGATGGGCAGGCCCTGCGGGGTCAGGCCGCAAGGCAGACAGAGGACCGGGAGCGAGGACAGGGTGATGGCATAGGTGATCCGGATCCATTCGACGTAATTGTCGAAGACCACCCCCTCCCATTCCCGGATCCAGCGCGTCTCCACATCGAAAGGCGGCGTGATCGCCGCCGGCACCAGCAGGAGGTCGACATCCCGCATGAAGCCCAGCATGCGGTGATACAGCCGGCCGCGGGCGCGCTCGGCCCGCCCGATATCCTCGGCGGTGAGCCCCCGCCCATGCTCGATGTTCCAGACCACCTCGGGCTTCAGGTGATGGCGGTGGTCGGTATATTCCTGGCTCAGGCCGGCGGCGAAGCCCGCGGCGCGCAGGGTCTTGAAGATCTCCGGCGCATCGGAGAGCTCGGGCGTCGCCGGCACGACATCCACGCTCTCCCCCGCCAACCGCGCCACGGCGGCATCGACCGCTTCACGCACCGCGGGCGCCAGGCTGCAGATGCCGAGGTCCGGCGAATAGGCGACGCGCCGCGGCAGGCGCGGGCGAAGGGCCGCGGTGAGGAAGGGCTCGGCCGGTGCCTCCAGGGAGAGGGGATCCTCATCGCTGCGGCCCGCCATCGCATCGAGCATGAGCGCCGCATCGGCGACATTGCGGGCCATGGGCCCTTTCACCGACAGGCTCTCGAAGGGAAACTCCGAGGGTCCGGTCGCGACCCGTCCGGGACTGGGCCTGAGGCCAACCACGCCGCAGAAGCTCGCCGGGGTGCGCAGCGAGCCGCCGAGGTCGGAGCCGGTGGCGAGCCAGACTTGGCCTGCCGCAAGCGCCGCCGCGGATCCGCCGGAGGAGCCGCTGGCGGTCAGATCCGTCTGCCAGGGCGTGCGGGTAGATTCGAAGAGCTGGTTATAGGTATTGGCCCCGGCGCCGAATTCCGGGGTGTTGGACTTCCCCATCACGATCGCGCCTGCCGCCTCCAGCCGCTCGACCATGAGGTCGGAGCGTGCCGGCACATGGGCCGCATAGATGGGCGAGCCATAGGTGGTGCGCACCCCGGCCACATCCTCGAGATCCTTGACCGCGATGGGCAGGCCGGCCAGCAGGCTGCCGGCATCGGCGGAAACCGCCTCCGCCTTCGCGCGCTCGGCGCAGAGGGTGGGCATGGCATGGATCGCACCGTCGGTGGCGGCGATGCGAGCGAGCGAGGCCTCGACCAGGTCCAGCGGGCGGATCTTCCGCCGTTTCAGCAGATCGACGGCTTGACGTGCCGTCAGGCGCCAGAGCTCCGTCTTGGATGCCGGTGCATCTTGCATAATCTCGCCTCCCCCAGAAGACATGTTCGGACTCTCCCTTACGTCCAGGGAGCCAGCCCGGGACGCCCACTTTCACTGACACGACCGAAAACTTCATCTCGGACAATCCCGAACACGATTGCCCGAACCTCAGCGATCTTGTACCTCAACATTGCCATGACCCTCTACGAGCGTCTTGCCGGAAGGCTGCGCGATTTCGCCAAGCTCGAATCCGCCTCGGGCCTGGTCCTGCTGGCCGCCGCCATATTGGCGCTCATCGCCAGCAACTCGCCGGCGGCCCCGCTTTACGACCTCTTCCTCAGGACCCCCGTCGCCGTCAGGGTCGGCGCGCTCCATCTCGACAAGCCGCTGCTGCTCTGGATCAACGACGGGCTGATGGCCCTCTTCTTCCTGGTGGTCGGCGCCGAGATCAAGCGCGAGCTGATCGAGGGCGAGCTCTCGAGCCTCAGGCGGGCGGCGCTGCCGGCGCTGGCCGCCCTCGGCGGCATGGTGGTGCCGGCGGCGCTCTATATTCTGGTCAGCGAAGGCAATCCCGACACGCTGGCCGGCTGGGCCATCCCCACGGCGACGGACATCGCCTTTGCGCTCGCGGCCCTCTCCGTCATCGGCAAGGCAGCGCCGCCGAGCCTCAAGGTCTTCCTGCTGGCGCTCGCCATCATCGACGATCTCGGCGCCATCGTGATCATCGCCATCTTTTACACCAGCGAGCTCAGTCCCCTGGCGCTGGGGCTGGCGGCCGCCGTGCTGGCCTTCATGTTCCTGCTGAACCGCCTAGGGGTGAAGAGCGTGGCACCCTATGCGGTGCTAGGGATCATCCTCTGGGTCCTGGTGCTCAAATCCGGCGTGCATGCGACCTTGGCCGGGGTGGCGACGGCGCTCGCCATCCCGCTCAAGGGCAAGGACGGCGCCTCGCCGCTGAAGCATGTCGAGCACAGCGTGCATCCCTGGAGCGCCTTCCTGGTGATGCCGCTCTTCGGCTTCGCCAATGCCGGCCTCAATCTCGCCGGGATCGGCGTCCAGGATCTGTTCCATGGGGTGGCGTGCGGGATCGCCGTCGGGCTCTTCCTCGGCAAGCTGATCGGCGTCTTCGGCGCCACCTGGCTCGCCGTCAGGCTCGGCCTCGGCGAGCGTCCCCCGGGCGTCACCTGGGGCGGCATCTGTGGCGTCGCCTTCCTGGCCGGCATCGGCTTCACCATGAGCCTCTTCATGGGCACGCTTGCCTGGGACGACGGCTCCCATGCGGCGGAGATCCGGCTCGGCGTGCTCGAGGGCTCGCTGCTCTCCGCGGTGGCGGGCATCGCCATATTGCTGCTGACGCAGCGGGGATCGAAGAGCTGAGATCATAACGCCGCAGCCATGCGCTGGGCGCTGAGCCTCCATGGCGAGCGCGAATTCGACAGCTCCGGTGCCGCGATGCTATCAACGAGACGCTCTGGGAAGAAACGCGCGCGCGGCGGCTTGAAGAGCGAGCCCGGGGAATCCCGATCAGGCGTCTCGATGGAGAGTCTGGGCCGGGGCGGCGTGCGCGACGGATCGGTGTCGGCTCGGCTATGTCGGTGGCGGTGGAACAACCAGTTTGGCTGCGCAGGGTCACGCAGCCGGGTGCCGCCGTCTTTGCTCTCATGTTCGCGCTGGAGTCCCTCTCCCGCTCGACCCTCGCGGCGCTCATCCCCCTCCAGGCCTATGCGATCCTCAAGGAGGCGCGCGATGTCAGCCTGACCTATTTCTGCGTCAGCATCACCGGCTTCTGCGCGAGCTTCGTCATTCCCCTCCTGATCCGCCGCTTTCGCCGGCGCTGGGTCTATACCGCCGGTGTGGTCATGCTGATTCTCTGCGCCGGCGCGCTCGCCACTGCGACCCTCACCGGCCAGATCGTCGCCATGGTGCTGCGCTCGCTCGCGGCGGCCAGCCTCAATATCACCCTCAGCCTCTATACCCTCGATTATATCCGCAAGCGCGACCTCGTCCGCTCCGAGCCCTTCAAGGCGATGATGAGTGCAGCCTCCTGGACCATGGGGCCGGCGCTCGGCGTCTATCTCTATAGCGAGGTCGGCCATGGCACCGCCGAGCTCCTGAGCGCCGCCGCCGCGGCCGCCCTGCTCTGCTATTTCTGGTATCTGCGCATGCAGGAGAACCCCGCCGTCGCCGCGGCGACGAGGCCGGCACCCAATCCCTTCCGCAATGTCCGGCGCTTCGTGCTGCAGCCGCGCTTGCGCCTCGGTTGGTTCATCGCCTTCAGCCGGTCCTGCTGGTGGTCGATGTTCTTCGTCTATCCCTCGATCTACATGGTCCAGAGCGGCAAGGGCGAGCTCGCCGCCGCCGTGCTGCTCTCCCTCGGCAATGCGGTGCTGTTCGGGGCGGCCTTCATCGGCAGGCTCGCGCAGAGCCGCGGCATCAGGCGCTTCATCATCGGCGCCTTCATCGGCGCCGGCAGCCTCACCATCCTGGCAGCGCTCGCCTATCCCTGGCCCTGGATCGCCGCGGGCCTGCTCCTGGCCGGCGCGCTCAACGTCATGGTGCTGGACGGGCTCGGCAACATCCCCTTCCT
>DATBBO010000144.1:0-11796 GCA_036270995.1 Dongiaceae bacterium
CCCGCGGGCGGATCGAGACGACGGGCGAACCCGTCGAACGCATCGCCGAGGCGGTGGGATTCGGCGACGCAGAAAACATGAGACGTGCCTTTATCCGCCTCTACGGACAGCCGCCTCAATCGATCAGACGCGCAACTCGAAGTTAGAAGCGTAAGAGTAACTTCCACACAGCCCCGGCGCTGCTTTCAAGTCCGCTATTGGCACTTCTGCGACGTGGCGAGGTGCCCGAACGAGGTCCGCTCTCAGCCTGGAAAGCGGACCTCCGATCCGCGCGTTTATGAGTACACGCCCTAGCCCTTTTCCTCCGGCTGCAGAACGAAGAGCACCACGAGCACGATCATGACGACAAAGCGGAATGCCGCTTCCTGGGCGTTCCAATGCGCCGATTGCCACATGGCGAACCATTCGCCGGCGATGACCAAGAAGCCCACGAACCAGACCAGGAACCCCAACAAGCCGCCGATGGCGGTCCAGAGCTTGGCCGCCGCGAAGTCCGCTGCACTCGCCCGGCGCACGCGCCACAGCGCGATGGCGCCCCAGGCCAGCGCCAGGCCCGTCGCCGCCTCGAAGGCGATGATCAGCGCATAGGCGAGATGATGCAGCGCCGGTGAGGTGATAGCCCGGTACATCAGGCTATTGCCCGGGAAGGTTGTGTCCATGCTCATCACGTGCTGGACGAAGACGAAATTCGTTTCGTAGTCGGTGATGTTGTCGAGGCGACAATGAGCGGGAACAAGGCGAGCCCTGCCACCGTCAATGCCTTGATCTCGCGCAAGCCCCGCATCCCGCTTCTCCCCACCCTCGCATCGGCAATCGGAGGGATGCTAGCATCCCCGCCGAAAAACGGATGCTCCCGATCGGACTGACTTACTCGGAATTGCCATGACCCAGCTCCTGACCCGCGAGGATTGCCTGGCTCTCGATGCGGCCGACCCTCTGGCGTCCTTCCTCGGGCGTTTCCGCCGGCCCCGCGACCTGCTCTATTTCGACGGCAATTCGCTGGGCATGCTGCCCTGGGCCGCGAGCCGGCGCGTCGTCGAGGCGCTGGAAAACGAATGGGGCGAAGGGCTGATCGAGAGCTGGACGGAGGCCGGCTGGATCCAGCTTCCCCAGCGCGTCGGCGCCAAGATCGCCAGGCTCATCGGTGCCGAGGCCGATGAGGTCATCGCCACGGATTCGACCTCGATCAACCTGTTCAAGCTTCTGGCTGCTTCGCTCAAGCTCCGCCCCGGCCGGCGGGTCATCCTGACCGAGGCCGGCAACTTCCCGACGGATATCTACATGGCCGAGGGCCTGGCCCGTCTGCTGGGCGATGTCGAGGTGCGGCTCGCCGACGATGTCGCCACGGCAATCACCGATGATGTGGCCGTGGTGGCCATCAGCCATGTCGACTACCGCACATCGGCGCTGAGCGATATGGCGGCGCTGACGGAAGCGGCCCATGCCAAGGGTGCGCTCATCCTCTGGGATCTCTGCCACAGCGCCGGTGCCATTCCCGTGGCGCTGGGCAAGGCCGATTTCGCCGTGGGCTGCGGCTACAAGTTCCTCAATGGCGGACCCGGTGCGCCGGCCTATGTCTTCGTCGCCCGGCACTGGCATCCCCTCTTCACCCAGCCGCTGGCGGGCTGGATGGGCCATGCAGCACCCTTCGAGTTCGAGGCGCATTACCGCCCTTCGCCGGGCATCAAGCGCGCGCTCTCGGGCACGCCCTCGGTGCTGGCCATGACCGCGCTGGACGCGGCCCTCGACCTCCTGATCGAGGCGGATATGACGCGCATCCGCGCCAAGGCCGAGGCGCAGATGGATCTGTTCGCCCGCCTCGTCGATGAGCGCTGTGCGGATATGGGGCTCGAGCTGCTGACGACCCGGGAGCATGGCCGGCGCGGCACCCATCTCGCCTATCGCCATGCCGCGGGCTATCAGCTGACCCAGGCGCTCCGGGCCCGGCGCGTGGTGCCGGATTTCCGCGCCCCGGACATCATCCGCTTCGGCTTCACGCCGCTGACGCTTGCCTATGTCGAGATCTTCGATGCCGTCGACCGGCTGGCGGCGATCTGGCGCGAGGGGCTCTGGCAGGAGGCGCGTTTCGCTGAGAAGGCGGCCGTCACGTGACGGCACTGGTCAGCTGACGCCTTGCGCTTTCACGATCCGCGCCGCAATCTCAGTCGCGGGCAGCTAGCAGGAGCGGCGCGGTGAAGACCATCTTCGTCATGGTGAAATGCGAGCTCGGCCAGGCCTACAAGGTGGCCGACGAAGCGGTGGAGAATGTCGAGCAGGTGTCGGAGATCCATTCAACCTCCGGCCAGTACGACCTGCTGATGAAATGCTATCTCTCCGACGAGCAGGATATCGGCCATTTCGTCAACGAGACGATCCAGACTCTGCCCGGCGTCAAGGACACCTTCACCCTCATCGCCTTCAAGGCGTTCACCTGAGTTTTCCCACACTGGTTTCTTGTCGTCATCCCGGCGAAATCCCCGGATCAAGTCCGGGGGAAGGATCCAGGATTGCAAGAGCGTAACGGTTGTCCTGGACCCCGGCTTTCGCCGGGGTGACGGTTGAGAAAACGCAAGCGGCATTTCCGCAAGGGGCGTAGCAGCGGCAGCACCCCCTACTCCGCGACCTGGCGGCGGGTCAGCATCTTCTCCAGACGGTCGAGGCGGCCCGCCATGCTCGCGTTCAGGTGGTCGACCTTATCGTGCAGATGGGCGACCTCCATCTCGGCCTTCAGATTGACGTCGTATTCGATGTCGTCACGCAGATGGTCCTTGGCCGCCTGGCGGTTCTGGCTGAGCAGCACCAGCACCGAGAGCATGATCGCCTCCAGCGAGACCGCCATGGTGAGGAGGCCGAAGGGATAGGGATCGAAGGGCGGCAGGAGGATGTTCCAGCCGATCCAGACGGCGAAGAAGATCGCATGGATGGCTAGGAACGGCACCGAGCCGCTGAAGGCCGCCACCCAGTCGATGACCCGCTGCAGCGGCGTCTGCTTCTCCGCCATTTCGTCGCTGGCATTGCGGGCGGAGAGCTGCCGGAGCCGTATATTGGTCTCGCGGATGCGCCGGGACATGATGCCCAGCATCTCCAGCCCGGCCTCCGGATGATGGCGCAGGAAGCCGACGAGATTGTCGCGGTCGAGGACCATCAGCTCGCTGTCCTCCGCGGCCGCGGCCCTGGCCGTGCGGTCGCCGCCGTCGAAAAGGGCGAGCTCGCCGAATTGGGCACCGGGGCCGGCCGTTTCCAGCACGATCTTCTGGCCCATATTGTCCGTCGCGGAGATCTCGACGCTGCCCTGGCGGACGATGAACATCCGGTCCCCCGGATCGCCGAAGTCGAACAGCAGCCCTCCGGCCGGGACCTGCTGCAGCTCCATGACACCGGCGAGGCTCGCGCGCTCGTCCTCGGCCAGGAGCTTGAAAAGCGGGACTTCCTTGAGGAATTCTGGATCGCAGACCATGGCTTTTGAGACTACGCCGAGTCTCCCGCCATCAAGGAGTCATAAAATCCGTCGGGCCCCTCGACCTCCTTGAGCCGGCCGCGCTCTATCACCAGAAAGCGTGTCGCCACGGCTCCGATCAACCTGCGGTCGTGGGAGACCAGAATGGCCGAGAGGTCCTTTTCCAGGATCTCCGCCTCCAGCCGGTCGCGGCCCTCGATGTCGAGGTGATTGGTGGGCTCGTCCAGGATCAGGAGGTTGGGCCGCTCCAGCTTCAGCAGCAGGAACAGCAGCCTTGCCCGCTCCCCGCCGCTGAGCTCGCCGATCCGCCGCTCCTGCTCGATGACGGGAAAGCCGGCGCGGGCCAGCTCGCGGCGCATGGGCTGGTCGGCGATGTCGAAGCTGTGGAGAAAGAATTCGAAGAGGCTGCGATCGGCGGGAAGGCGCGTCAGCTCCTGGTCGAAATAGCCGACCCTGGCTTGTGGGCTGAAATAGACCTCGGCGGTCGAAGCCAGCTGCTCGCGCCTCGCCAGGGCCTCTTGCATCAGCCTTCGCAGCAGGGTCGATTTCCCGCTGGCGTTGCGGCCGAGGATGGCGAGGCGCTCACCGCGGGCGAGATGGAGCCGGTCGATGCCGAAAAGCCGCCGCCCATCGGGAGCAGCGACGGTCAGATCCCGGCAGCGCAGCAGAATCTCCGCCTGCGCGGTCTCGTCCGCCAGGCGAAGGTCGCGCCGATCCTCGCGGGCGACGACCGTCAGCTCGCCGCGCAGCTTGTCGATCCGCTTCTCCATGCTCTTGGCGCGGCGCGAGAACTTCTCGTTGTCGAAGACCTTGCCCCAGCTCGCCAGGCGCTTGGCGCTGGCCTCCAGGCGCCGGATCTCATCCTCCTCCGCGGCGCGCGCCCGGGCCGCGGCGAGGTCGCGCTCGGTCAGGAGCTCGCGCGCCCGGCTGCAGGGCGCATCGAAGGCGTGCACCCGGCCCTCGCGCAGGATCAGCGTGCGCTCGGTCGTGCGGTCCAGCAGCGTGCGGTCATGGCTGACGAGGATGAAGGGCGCGGCGAGCTCGTCGCGCATCCAGGCCTCCAGCCGCAGGATCTTGGCGAGGTCGAGATGGTTCGTCGGCTCGTCCAGCAGCAGCAGGTCGGGCTCGGCCACCGCGGCTCGGGCGATCAGCACCAGGCGCCGCCAGCCGCCGCTGAGGGCCTTCAGCGGCTTTGCCGCCTGCGCCTCGTCGAAGCCGAAGGCGGAGAGGATCGCTTCGGCGCGATAGGTAAAGACCTCGCGCTCTGCCGGCGCCATGCCGTCGACGACGGCCGCAAGCGCCGGAGCGGATTCCAGCGCGGGCGGCAGCATCTGCTCGACATAGCCGATCGCAAGATTGCGCCGGGTGAGGCGCCGGCCTTCGTCGATCTCCTCGCGGCCGGCAAGAACGCGCAGAAGGGTCGACTTGCCGCAGCCATTGGGGCCGATCAGCCCGACCCGGTCGCCCTCGCGGATGGCGAAATCGAGGCCGGCGAAGACCCCGCGCGCGCCATAGGCGAAGCCCAGATTTTCGACGCTGAGAAGGGACATGGCTCATCAACCGTAAAGGGCGAAGGGTATAGAGCGCTTGCCCGCCCGGCGCTAGCCTCTGCCTCTGGCCCATCCACGCGGTGCGGCTGGCTCTTCCGGCACCTCCCCGTCCCCACCAGACTGCCGACATGCCTGCCGAGCCTTCCTTCGTCATCCCGGCGAAAGCCTGGATCCAGGGTTGCAGGACCACGCTTGTCGCCCTGGACCCCTCCCCGGACTTGATCCGGGGATTTCGCCGGGGTGACGGCAAGAGAAGGCAGCCAAGGGAATCCGGATACGATCGGGAGACCGCATGCACATCCTGATCCTCGCCTATGCGGTCGCCTGCGTCTTCGGTGCCGCGGTGGTGCGCGGCTATAGCGGCTTCGGCTTCTCGCTGCTGGCCATCACCTCCCTCTCCCTGCTGCTGTCGCCGGCGGAGATCGTACCCTCGATCTTCATCATGGAGGTCGTGGCGAGCCTGCATCTCCTGCCCAGTGTCTGGCGCGACATCCACTGGCGGGCACTCGGCTGGCTCGCCATAGGCTGTCTCGTCGGCACGCCGTTCGGCGTCTACGCGCTGGCCCATGTGCCCGCCGCACCCATGACCCTGGCGCTGGCCGCCTTCGTGCTGGTCTCGGCGATATTGCTGGCGCAGGGTCATGCGCTCGCCCGGATGCCGGGGCCGGCGGCCACCTTCGCCACCGGCACGGCCTCGGGCCTCTTCAATGGCGGCTTCGGTACCGGCGGGCCGCCGGTGATCCTCTTCTTCTTCAGTTCGCCGGCGGGCGCGGCTGCCGGCCGCGCTTCCATCATCGCCTATTTCGTGCTGACCGATGTGACCGGGCTCGCCTGGCAGGGCTGGAACGGGCTCATCACCTGGGCGACCCTGTGGCGGGCGCTTCTCTTCCTGCCGCCGCTGGCCGCCGGGGTCTGGCTCGGCAATCACAGCTTCAAGAAGGCCGACCCTCTCGCCTTCCGCCGCTGGGTGCTGCGCCTGCTCATGCTCCTCGCTTTGCTGACCGGCGGGCGGGCGCTGCTGCAGATGCTGTGACCGGTGTCGCCCGCGATTAGCCGGCCCCGTTCCCCGCGGCTATAGTGACGCTTCTCCATTGCGGGAGACGAGCATGCTCGCGGGTCAACTCGCCCTCATCCTGGCCGCCGTCTTCGCCGGCGCAGCGCTCTTCATCAACCTGGCGGAGCAGCCCGCCCGCCTCGGGCTCGACGACCGCGCTCTCCTCGCCCAATGGAAGCCGAGCTATGACAAGGGCAAGTACATGCAGGCGAGCCTGGCGCTCGCATCCGGCCTTCTGGGGTTCCTTGTCATGATCCTGACCGGCCGGGCCCTCTGGCTTCTCGGCGCCGTCCTCATCATCGCGAACTGGCCCTACACCCTGATCGTCATCATGCCGGTCAACCGCAAGCTCGAGGCGACGGCGCCGGACGCGGCCGATGCCGGGACACGCCGCCTGGTCGAGACATGGGGCCGGTTGCATGCCGGGCGGACAGCGCTGGGCTTCGCCGCCACCCTCGCATATCTCTGGGCGCTCAATGCCTAGAGCAGTGACGCGCGTCCCGCTCGAAGCGACGGCCTTCGGGCTTCGCCGGGACCCGTAGCGGTCCAGTGAATGCCGGGAGCTTTGCCCGCTCTAAGTTTTTGAGGTGGAGCAAGATCGGGCCCGGTCCCCGCAAAAGCGTGTGCCGGACCTTGACGCCCCCCAAGCTGCGCAAGAACTCCCCACTACCGGACTCGGCCGTCACGAAGCGTGATTGCAACTCAACTGGGCCTCATCGCGCCTGTTCCGAACGCATTCACCGCCTGAAGGATGTTGGACGCGAGGACGCGGAGCGCCGCTTCCGCCTTCAGTTCCCTCCGTCAGGAGCTTCCCGCCGTAATCGCTTAATCGTGCCGAATGGGAGTTCGACCGTGCATCGCGGGTGTGCGAAGTCTTCCAGCCCTGTGGCAATATGCTCGGCGCCGGCGGTCGACCCGCCAGTGGTTTTTCACCCCGCCGGCAGGACATCTGGCAGTGAGACCTGATGAACATCGGGGTCGCCTTTTTCATCTTGCTATTGGCCGCAGTGCTCGAAGCAGGCGGTGACGCCATTGTTCGGGCCGGCCTCCACGGGCAAACCTTTGCTGTACGCGCAGGCTTGTTCGTCGCCGGCGCCGGCGTGTTGTTCGCCTATGGCGTGGTCGTGAATTCCCCGCCCTGGGATTTCGGCAAGCTGCTCGGGGTGTATGTCACGCTGTTCTTCCTGGTCGCCCAGGTGATCAATCTCGTGTTCTTCGACGTCCGACCCGATCTTCCCATCCTGGTGGGCGGAGCCATGATTCTGGGTGGCGGATTGGTGATCACGCTCTGGCGAACCTAGAGCATGCTCTAATTTCTAGGTTTAGAGCCTGATTCACGTCTCAAGCCGAACCGGCTTGAGACGATCAGGCTCTTGGGGGCAGTTCCGTCGGATCTCGGCGCAGGCTGCCCCGAAACGCCCCCATTGGGACAGTTGAGGTCAATTCGCCGGCCACCATCATTGATCCCTGGACGGGGATCGGATAGCTAGGTCGACGATGCGCGAACAGCTCTTCCACCTCGACCCCAAGGCGGGATCGACGCTCCAGACCCAGCTCCGCCAGATGCTGGTCGCGGCGATCCGGGAGGGCCAGCTGCCGCCGGGAAGCGCGCTCCCCTCCTGCCGGCGGCTTGCGGAGAGCCTCGAGGTCGCCCGCAACACGGTGGCGCTCGCCTATCAGGATCTGGTGGAGGAGGGCTTCCTCATCGCCCGGCAGCGCAGCGGCTATTTCGTGAGCCGCGAGATCGACGCGGCCCGCCTCGCCCCGCCGCCGGGTGAAAGGACGGCGATGGCAGCAGCACCCGACTGGCTGCTCCGGCTGCGCTGCCGGCCCTCGACCCAGCGCAATATCGTCAAGCCCAGGAACTGGCAGGATTACCGGTACCCCTTCATCTACGGTCAGGTCGATCCGGCGCTCTTTCCCATCGCCGATTGGCGGGAATGCTCGCGCCAGGCCCTCAGCCTCAACGCCGTGCGCGAGTGGTCGAGCGACCGCTTCACCGATGACGATCCCCAGCTCATCGAGCAGATCCGCACCCTGCTGCTGCCGCGGCGGGGCGTCTTCGTGGCGCCGGAGGAGATCCTGCTCACCGTCGGCGCGCAGCATGCGATCTATCTCCTCTCGACCCTGCTCGTGGACGACCGGACGGTGGTGGGGATCGAGGATCCGGGCTATGCCGATGCCCGCAACATCTTCGCGCTGCGCACCAGCCGGCTTATCGGCCTGCCGGTGGACGATAACGGGCTGATGGATGGCGAGGCGCTCGACGGCTGCACCTATGTCCATGTGACGCCGAGCCACCAGTTTCCCACCACCGTCACCATGTCCCTAGGCAGGCGCCGGGCGCTGATCGAGCGGGCAGCGCGGCAGGACATCGTCTTCGTCGAGGACGACTACGAGGCGGAGATCAATCATCTCGGCCGGCCGACACCCGCCTTGAAATCTCTCGATCCCGGCGGCCGGGTCGTCTTTGTCGGCAGTCTCTCCAAGACCATCGCGCCGGGCCTGCGCATGGGCTATCTGGTGGGCGCGCCCGAGCTGATCGCCGAGGCCCGCGCCTTACGCCGCCTAATGCTTCGCCACCCGCCCGCCAACAATCAGCGCACCGCCGCCCTCTTCCTCGCCCGCGGCCACTACGATTCCCTGCTGCGCCGCGAGGGCCAAAGCCTGAAGCAGCGCTGGACCGCGATGCAGGAGGCTCTCGCCCGGCACATGACCCATTGCCGCTTCCGCCAGACCTCCGGCGGCACGGCCTTCTGGATCGAGGGCCCGCCTTCCCTCGATGCCCGGGTTCTGGAAAAGGCGGCGGCCGCCCTCGGCGTCCTCATCGAGCCCGGGGATGTTCATTTCCTCTCCGATGCAGGCCCGCGGAACTTCTTCCGCCTGGGCTTCTCCTCCATTCCCGCCGAGCGCATCGAGCCAGGAATCCGCCTGCTGGCCCAGGTAATCCGGAACCTGATCCCTGGCGCACGGGAAAGCGATAATCTGGCCCTACCGCGGCGCAGACGCGCCGGCTAGAGCAGATCGTCGCGCCCAAGCTGGACCCGGGCGCGCCACCGGAGAGGAAAGCCCATGACCCGCATGTCTTCGAGCGAGGCCTTCGTCGAGACCCTCGTCGCCCATGGCGTGACCCATATCTTCGGCATCGTGGGCTCCGCCTATATGGACGCTCTCGACCTGTTCGAGCCCGCCGGCATCCGCTTCATCTCCGTCGCCCATGAGCAGGGCGCGGGCCATATGGCCGACGGCTACAGCCGGGCCGGCAGCCGCCAGGGCGTCTGCATCGCCCAGAACGGCCCGGGTATCACCAATTTCGTGACCGCCGTCGCCGCCGCCTACTGGGCCCATTCGCCGGTGGTGGTGATCACGCCGGAGACCGGCAGCAGCACCATGGGGCTCGGCGGCTTCCAGGAGACCGAGCAGCTTCCGATCTTCTCCAAGATCACCAAATTCCAGGCCCATGTCTCGCGCCAGGACCGGATCGCCGAGCTCACCGGGCGCTGCTTCGACCTCGCGGCTACGGAGCGCGGGCCGACCCAGCTCAACATCCCGCGCGACATGTTCTACGGCGAGGTCGACGTGACCATTCCCAGGCCGATCCGCGTCGAGCGCGGCGCCGGCGGGGAGAATAGCCTGGACGAGGCGGCGAAGGCGCTGGCCGGCGCCAAGTTCCCGGTGATCGTCGCCGGCGGCGGCGTGATCATGTCGGGTGGCCAGGCCGAGGCGATCCGGCTCGCCGAGCATCTCTCGGCCCCGGTGGTCACCAGCTATCTCCACAATGACGCCTTTCCGGCGAGCCATCCCCTGATGTGCGGGCCGCTGGGCTATCAGGGGTCCAAGGCAGCGATGAAGCTCATCGCCCAGGCCGATGTGGTGCTGGCGCTGGGAACGCGGCTCGGCCCCTTCGGCACCTTGCCCCAGCACGGTATCGACTACTGGCCCAAGGGCGCCAAGATCATCCAGGTCGACAGCGACCACCGCATGCTGGGGCTGGTGAAGCAGATCAGCACCGGCGTCTGCGGCGACGCCAAGGCGGCGGCCGGCGCGATCCTGATGCGGCTGGAGACGATGAACGAGGCCATCGCGGCACGCGCCAACAAGGACGCGCGCCTCGCCGAGCTGAGGAAGCAGAAGGATGCCTGGGAGGCCGAGCTCGATGGCTGGGGCCAGGCCGACGGCACGCCGGTGGCCCCGCGCCGGGCGCTGCGCGAGCTCGAGAAGGCCATGCCGAAGAACGCCATGGTCACGACCGATATCGGCAATATCTGCTCGGTCTCCAACAGCTATCTGCGCTTCGAGGCGCCGCGCAGCTTCTTCGCCGCCATGAGCTTCGGCAATTGCGGCTATGCCTTTCCCACCGCCATCGGCGCCAAGGTCGCCGCCCCCGACCGCCCGGCGGTCGCCTATGTGGGCGACGGCGCCTGGGGCATGAGCCTGCAGGAGACTCTGACCTGCGTGCGCGAGAACATTCCCGCGGTCGCCGTCGTCTTCAACAACGGCCAGTGGGGTGCCGAGAAGAAGAACCAGATCGATTTCTACGCCGACCGCTATGTCGGCACCAATCTGAAGAATCCGAGCTTCGCCGCCATCGCGCAATCCATGGGCGCAGACGGCATCAAGGTCGATCATCCCGGCCAGATCGGCGATGCGCTGAAGAAGGCGACCTCATCCAACCGGCCGACGGTGCTGGAGATCATGGTGACCCAGGAGCTGGGCGACCCCTTCCGCCGCGACGCGCTGAAGAAGCCGGTGCGCCTGCTCGACAAGTACAAGGCCTATAGCGTCGCCTGAAGGACGGTGCTGCTTTTCGCTTGGGGGGGCGAGATGATATCGCCGGATCCTCCGGGCAGGATGACGTAGATACTGCCATCGAGCTGGGGGAAGTAGAGGCGAATTCGCCTGACAGACTAACGCTTCGACGGCTTTGATTTTACCAGGGCTGCCGACGACGCTCCTTCGAGGGAGAGCCCGTAACCGACTTCCCGCACGATGCGCTCCTTCAGCGGTTGAATGAAGTGAATGCGCGTATTCCGGCGCGTCACTTCCGGAGCCTGCAGGTACAAATCGGCCAGTTCCCGAGCGCGTGCCACTGCCTTGCCGTTCGGCACTACCTCTGCCACGACCCCCCATTCGTATGCGGTACGCGCCGGCAGCGGCTGTGGATTGAGTAGGAATGCCTCGGCGCGACCTGCTCCAGCCCGATAGCTCCATGTTGTAAAGATCCCGTCACCCGGCGTCACTCCGACTGCAAAGTGGCCGACGTCCTGGAACGTCGCACCTTCAGCCGCAACGATGACATTCGCGAGGAGCGCATAGTCCGAGTGGATATGGGCGCGCCCCTCGACCGCCGCGATCACCGGAACGCGGATGTTCGCAATGTTCTCTAGAGTTTGGGCACCTTCATCGTGAATTCTGCTCCAGACGCCCGGATCGGAGACATCTCCGAACGATGGCCATTCCACATCTCCAATGAAATTCCCGCTCGCGCCTGTAACGATGACAATCTTGTTCGCTCGGTCTTGTCCGATTCTGTGAAAGGCATCAACAAACTCCGTGTGTGCCTGCGCGTTCATGATGAAGGGGCCGCCGTCGCTATGGAACTCGGCAACCAGCACACCTTTGTCATCACGTGACAGTCTCAAACTGCGATAGGCGGCGAAGTAGTCAGCGTGAAGCGCTTCCATGGAGTTCTCCTCAGCTGATCGAGTGGCTGTTTAGAGATGGGTCCACACCTC
>DATBBO010000145.1:0-6171 GCA_036270995.1 Dongiaceae bacterium
GCGCACAATAAGCGCGTGCAGGCTCTGGGCGGCGCCAAGAACCACATGGTGGTGATGCCCGATGCGGATATGGATCAGGCGACCGATGCGGTGATGGGCGCGGCCTACGGCTCTGCCGGCGAGCGCTGCATGGCGGTCTCCGTCGCCGTTGCCGTGGGCAAGGCCGGCGACCAGCTCATCGACAAGCTGATGCCGCGCATCCGCTCCCTCAAAGTCGGGCCCGGCACCGATCCGGAATCGGAGATGGGCCCGCTGGTCACGAGGCAGCATCTGGACAAGGTCCGTGGCTATGTCGATCTCGGCGTCAAGGAAGGGGCGAAGCTCCTGGTGGATGGCCGGGGCCTCAAGCTGCAGGGCTACGAGAACGGCTTCTATCTCGGCGGCTGCCTCTTCGACGAGGTGCAGCCGACGATGCGCATCTACAAGGAGGAGATCTTCGGCCCCGTGCTGTCGGTGGTGCGGGTGCCCGACTACAATTCTGCCGTCAAGCTGGTCAACGAGCACGAGTATGGCAACGGCACCGCCATCTTCACCCGCGACGGAGATGCGGCCCGGGACTTCTCTTCGAAGATCAAGGTCGGAATGGTGGGAATCAATGTGCCGATTCCCGTGCCCATGGCCTTTCACAGCTTCGGCGGCTGGAAGCGCTCCCTCTTCGGCGACCACCATATGCACGGGCCCGAGGGCGTGCGCTTCTATACCCGGCTGAAGGCGGTCACCGCCCGCTGGCCCACCGGTATCCGCGCCGGCGCCGAATACGTGATGCCGACCATGCGCTGAGCGCCTCTGGCGGGGGGACGAGATGCAGGCAGCCGCGCCGCGCGGCGAGCTCGCCGCCAGCGCCGGGCTGCTGTTCACCGCCATCGCCTGGGGCACCATGGTGCCCCTGACGGCGGTGCTGCTGCAGGACCTGCCGCCCTTCGTCATCGCCGCCGGGCGTTACAGCATGGCGGCTCTCGTGCTGGCGGCGATCGTCGCAGCCCGCGAACGGGCGCCGGTGCTCCCCCTCGGCCTGCCTTGGGGCCGGGTCATGCTGCTCGGCGGCGCCGGTATCGGCGGTTTTGCCACCTGCTACACCTTCGGCATCGGCTATTCGGGACCCATCGCCGCAGCGGCCATCCTCGCCACCCAGCCTGTGGTCGCGGCCCTGATGGAATGGCTCGCCACCCGCCGGGCGATCGGCGGGCGCATGCTGATCGCCGTGACCCTGGCCGTGCTCGGCGGCCTCCTGGTCGCCTTTGGCGGGCGGGATGCCAGGGCATCCTCGGCCCATGGCGGGGAAGCCCTGCTGGTGATCGCCCTGGTCTGCTGGACCTGGTACTCGATGAAGGCCCAAGCCTGGTTGGCACCGCTCGGCATCGGCCAGCTCCGCATCACTCTGCTGACTTCGGGTGCAGCGGGCCTTTTGCTCTGGCTGGTCTATGCCGTGACCGCCGGCCTCGGCCTCCAGCCCCTCCCCGCCGGCTTTCCGGGCGCCGGCCATCTGGGCATGCTGCTCTGGCTGGCCGTGGGCCCCACGGCGATCGCCATATTTACCTGGAACTACGGCACCGGGCGTCTCGGCATCATGGCGGCGAGCCTGTTCCTCAACCTCTCCCCCGTCTTCGCGGCCTTGCTGGGGATGGCCCTGGGGGCGGAGCCGAGCTGGGCGGAGCTGGTGGGCGGCGGCATCGCGATCGGCGGGGTCCTTTTACTCCAGCTCGGGGGCCGCACACGCTTTGGTTGAGCGATACCGCTGGTCAAAGGCCGCTTTCTGATTTAACTCTGCATTCGTGAGATTTCCGCAAAACGCGCGATGGCGTTAGGATGGCCCAAAAATATCATCTAGTATTTAGCAAATCTTAGGGAGCGCAGGGCGGGCGACGAGGGGAGATGCCGGCGCGGGACGAGGCCAGAGAACTCCTGCAGCGGACCGATGGCGACAATGCCATGTACCGGGCCGCCTTCGATACGGCCCGCAACGGGATTGCCATCGTCGCGCTCGACGGCCGATTCATCGAGGTCAATGCGGCCTTCTCCCGCATCATGGGCTATTCCGCCGCCGAGCTGCAGCAGCTCTATTTCCAATCCCTGACCCACCCCGACGACCTCGAAACCGGCCTCGCCCGCCGCCGGGCGCTCCTGGCCGGCGAGGCGCGCGCCTATGAACTGGAGAAGCGCTACTTCCACAAGTCCGGTCATGTCCTTTGGGTCCGGGTCGTGGTCACCCTGATCCGCGACCGGGAGAACGCGCCCCTCTTCTTCGTCTGCCAGCTTCACGACATCACGGACCACAAGGCGCAGGAGGAGCGTCTTCTTCTGCGCGAGGAGGCGCTCAATTCCATCTCCCAGGCCATCGCGATTGCCGATGCCGCGAGACCGGACTATCCGATCATCTATGTCAATGCGGCCTTCGAGCGGATCACCGGCTACGCGCCGAGCGAGGCGATCGGCCGCAACTGCCGTTTCCTGCAGGGTGCTGCGACCGATCCCGCCATGGTGGCACGCATGCGGGCGGACCTTCACGAGGGCCGCCCGTTCCATGGCGAGGTGGTCAATCACCGCAAGGACGGCATCACCTTCTACAACGAGCTTTCCATCACGCCTGTGCGCGATTCCCATGGGCGCCTCACCCATTTCATCGGCGTCTTGACCGACCTGACCGGACGCCACAGCCTGGAGGCGCAGCTCCGCCAGGCGCTCAAGATCGAGGCCATCGGCAAGCTGACCGCCGGTGTTGCCCACGATTTCAACAATCTGCTGATGGTCGCCCTTGGCAATCTCGAGCTCCTGGGCGAGGCGCTGACGTCAGGCGAACCCCAGTTCGGTGAGTTCCTCGATCAGGCGCAGAAGGCCGTCGAGCGCGGCACCGAGCTGACCCAGCGGCTGCTGGCATTCGCCCGGCTGCAGCCGCAGCGGGCCGCCGCAGTCGATCTCAATCAGCTCGTGACCGATCTCGTACCGCTCCTGCGCCGGATCCTGGGCGAGGATGTCGTCATCGAGACGAGCCTGGCCGATGGCCGCCTGATCGCCATGGTGGACCGCGGCCAGCTCGAGAACGCGGTCCTGAACCTCGCGGTCAATGCGCGTGATGCGATGCCGCAGGGCGGGCGCCTGACGATCGATACGGGCAAGCATTTCCTGGGTCTCGAGGGCCTGGCCGACCTTCCGGCAGGTGAGTATCTGCGCATCGCCGTCTCCGATACCGGCGAGGGCATGGCGAGCGAGGTCATGGAGCGCGCCTTCGAACCCTTCTTCACCACCAAGGAGGCGGGCAAGGGCACCGGCCTCGGCCTCAGCATGGTCTACGGATTCGTCCATCAATCGGGCGGACATGCGACGCTGGAGAGCGAGATCGGCCGCGGCACGAAGGTGGCGCTCTATCTGCCGCCCATTGAGGCCGTGACGGCGACGCCGGCGGAGCTGCGGCGACGCCCTGTCGTCGCCTTCGGATCGGAAAGCGTCCTGCTGGTGGAGGATGATGCGGCCGTGCGCACGACGGTCCGCCTGATGCTGAAGGATTTCGGCTATCGCGTCGCCGAGGCGAGCGACGGCCAAAATGCTCTCGACCTTCTGGACCAGGGGCTGGCGGTGGATCTGATCTGCACCGATCTCGTGATGCCGGGCAGCATCAATGGCTGGCAGCTCGCTCTCGAGATCTGGCAGCGACGGCCGCGGCAGAAGATCCTGTTCACCACGGGCTATACGGACAACCCCACCCTCCAGCAGATGGGGCAGGATTTCCGCATCCATCTCCTCCAGAAGCCTTTCGGGCGCAAAGACCTCGCCGCGGCGGTCCGCCAGATCCTCGACGACAAGCCGAGCGCGGATGACGGAGCTGTCCCTGACAAGAGCAGGCTCGACGTCAAGGACAGCGAGCCTGCCTGAGCCCTTGCGCAAGGGTCCCTTCATCGCCGAAGCTCGGCGCCGTTCCTGATCTGGGAAGCATCATGCGAGTTGTCGGCGCCGAGGAAACACATCGCCTGCTCGACTATCCCGGACTCGTCGAGGCGCTGCGCGACCTGTTCCGGCGCGGCGTCGACAGGGTCGAGCGGGTGCTCATCAGCCAGGACCTGCCCGAGGGCGGGCGCAACGACTGGCTGCTTCTGCCCGCCTGGCAATACGGCCGGCATCAAGGGGTGAAGCTGGTCAGTGTCTATCCCGGTAACGAAGCCCGAGGGATCGCCACGGTCCAGGGCCTCTATCTGCTCTTTGACGGGACCAGCGGGCTGCCGCTGCTGGCCGTGGATGGCGTAGCGCTGACGGTGCGCAAGACCGCGGCCAATTCGGCGCTGGCGGCCACATATCTCGCGCGGCGGGATGCCTCGACCCTGCTCATGCTGGGGGCCGGCGCCATGGCCCCGCATCTGATCGAGGCCCATGCCGCCGTCCGGCCCATCCGGCGGGTACTGATCTGGAACCGTACCCCCGCCCGGGCAGAGGCGCTGGCGCGCGCCCTCGACCATCTGCCGAAGCTCTCGGTCAGTGTTGTCTCCGATATCGCTGCGGCCATCGCCGAGGCCGATGTGATCTCCGCCGCCACCATGGCGCGCGAACCGCTGATCCGCGGAAGCTGGCTCAAGCCAGGCCAGCATCTCGATCTGGTGGGAGGCTATACCGAGGAGATGCGCGAAGCCGATGACGAGGCCGTCCTCAGGGCACGCATCTTCGTCGATGCGCGCTTCACCGCCGCCGCGCATGCGGGCGATATCTGCCAGCCGCTGGCCGCCGGCCTCATTGCCGATGGCGACATCACCGACAGCTTCCAGCTCGCCCGCGGCGAGCGGCCGGGCCGCCTGAGCGAGGCCGAGATCACCCTGTTCAAGTCCGGCGGCGGCGGGCATGAGGATCTGGGCACGGCGCAGTATCTGCTGAGCCGGCTTTCCAGTTAGCTTCGGCCGATCGCGAAGAACGCGACGAGCAGTCCGGCCGCCGCGAGCGCGACCACCGCGACCAGCCCCTCGGGGCCGACGAGGTCCATGGCTGTGCCCGAGAGCGTGGGGCCGGCGGTGCTGCCGATCTGATAGACCATGACCAGCGCGACATTGGCGGCGGCGAGCTGGGCCGGCCGGACGCGGTCTCCCAGCAGGCCGAGGCCGAGGGTATAGATGGCAAAGGTCGTGCCGCCCCAGAGGACGAGGAGCGGATAGAGCCATGGGCCGGAACTGATCGCCAGCGGCAGCAGAAGCGCGCCCAGAAGGGTCACGACGATGGAGGCCAGCAGGGCTACGGGCCGGCCGGTCAGGTCGGCGAGCCAGCCGATCGGAACCTGCAGCAGCACATTGCCGCCGATGAAGAGGCTGAGCAGCAGCACGGCGCTGTCCGCATCGAGCCCGTGCCTGAGGCCATAGATCGGCAGCAGGGCGAAGAGCGCGAAATCCATGAGCCCGGCGCCGAGCCCGCAGGCCATCACCAGCGGCTGGGCTCGAAGCGCTGCGCCGAGTGAGCCCGGATGATGGGGCGGCATGGCCGGCGCCAGGCGGGCCGCCAGAAAGACCGGCAGCGCCGCAAGCCCGATGGCGAGTGCCACCAGCAGAAAGGGCAGCCAGCCCGCCACCCCCACGGCGCTGATCATCAGCGGGCCGATGGCGAAGCCGGCGGCGAGCACCGAGGCATAGAGCCCCATGATCCGGCCGCGGTCGCGCTCGGTGGCAATGATGTTGAGCCAGGTCTCGCTGATGACCCACTGGATCGAGGCGGCCGCACCGCTCAGGAATCTGAGAGCGAACCAGGCGCCGAGGCCAGGGAATGCGGGCATCAGCAGCACCGTGAGCGCGGTCAGCGAGAGGCCGAGATAGAGCCCGCGAAGCGTGCCGAGCTGGGCCAGCAACCGGGGCAGCAGCGGGCCGACCAGAAGCACCGCCAAAGGAAACATGGCAGCATTGAGACCGATCACCGCCGCATCGACGCCCCGCGCCGCGAGACTAAGCGCCATCAGCGGCACCAGCGCGCCCATGCCGATGCCGACGCCGAGCACGCAGAGATTGATGGCCAGCAGGCTGAGGCGCCGCCGACCCTCGGTGAGGCTGAGGGAGTCCATGGCGGGTCGGCAGTCTAGCCGCCCCCTGCCGCGTTTCACAATCCAACGCTCTGGCCAACGCTCTGGCCAACGTTCTGGCCGACGCCCTCGACAATCCGGCGCGCCTCGTGCAGGAATCGGGGTCAACGCCCTTCCTTGCGCCCAATCTTGGC
>DATBBO010000146.1:0-6158 GCA_036270995.1 Dongiaceae bacterium
AGCTTTTCGGCGAGCTCCTCCGGCGTCGGCTCGCGGCCGATCTCATGCAGCATCTGCCGCGAAGTGCGCACCAGCTTGTTGATCGTCTCGATCATATGCACGGGAATGCGGATCGTGCGCGCCTGGTCGGCGATGGAGCGGGTGATCGCCTGGCGTATCCACCAGGTGGCATAGGTGGAGAACTTGTAGCCGCGGCGGTACTCGAATTTGTCCACCGCCTTCATCAGGCCGATATTGCCCTCCTGGATCAGGTCCAGGAACTGCAGGCCGCGATTGGTGTATTTCTTGGCGATGGAGATCACGAGGCGCAAGTTGGCCTCCACCATCTCTTTCTTCGCCCGGCTCGCCTCGCGCTCGCCCTTCTGGATGATGCCGACGACCCGGCGGAACTCGGGGATCGGCAGCAGGGTCGCCGCGCCGATCTCCAGGATCTGGCCGCGCAGATTCTTGGCATCGTCGCGATGCTTGCCGCTGAAGTCGCGCCAGCCCTTGCCCGTGAGCTTGGCGAGGTTGCCGAGCCAGCGCGGATTGTGCTCGGAACCGCTGTAGCGGGCGATGAATTCCTCGCGCTTGACCCCCGCCTTCTGCGCCAGGCGCAGGAGCTGGCCCTCGAGGCCGATGAGCTTGCGGTTCAGGTTATAGACCTGCTCGACGAGCTGCTCGATGCGGGTGTTGTTGAGCTTGATCGAGCGCATATGGCCGCTGAGCTCGGCGACGAGCTGGACGATCTTGCGCTCGGCCTGGGGGGTGGACTTCGACCCCTCATTCGCCGTCTCCAGGCGCTTGTAGAGAAGCTTGTCGATCTTCTTGAAGGTCGCCGCGATCTTGTCGAGGGTTTCGACGACGCTGGGCAACAGCTCCTGCTCCATGGCGGCCAGCGAGATATTGGCCTCCTCGCCGCCGTCTGCGCCCTCGCCTTCTCCCTCGCCCTCCGGCGCTTCGGCCTCGGCCTCGCCCTCCTCGGCCATCTCGCCGTTCTCGGCGCTCATATTGGCCGCCGGATCGGGGCTGCCGCCATAGGTGGCGTCGAGATCGATGATGTCGCGCAGCAGCATCTCGCCCTTGCCGAGACGCTCGCGCCAGTCGAGCAGCGCGCGGTAGGTGAGCGGGCTCTCGGCGATGCCGCCGATCATCATGTCGCGACCCGCCTCGATGCGCTTGGCGATGGCGATCTCGCCCTCGCGGGAGAGCAGCTCGACGCTGCCCATCTCGCGCAGATACATGCGCACGGGATCGTCGGTGCGCCCGATATCGGCATCGTCGAGATTGCCGCTGGCACGCTCTTCCTCGTCCTCGCTGGCGGCGGCTGCGGCTTGCGTCTTCTCCGGGGCGGCCCCCTCCTCCGGATCCTCGCTCTCGACGAGGTTGATGCCGATCTCGTTCAGCATCGCCATGGTGTCCTCGATCTGCTCGGAGGACATCTCCGTCTGCGGCAGGGCGGCGTTGAGCTCATCATAGGTGATGTAGCCGCGCTCCTTGCCGCGGGCGATCATCTTCTTGACCGCCGCGCTGAAGCCATCCATCAGCGGGCCGTCGGCCGCCTCGTCTCGGTTGTCGCTGGTTTCGCTTTTTGCTGAGGCCTTCGACGCCATGTCAGATCCCGCGTTCCTCGTTCCCGGGGCCGCTCGCCCCTCTATTCCAACCCGTGCTCGGGTCCATCGATATCGCGCCGGCGGCTCTCGCCCTCCAGCGCCAGGTCACGCGCGGCATCGAAGCGAGCCTGCGCCTCCCCGGTCAATTCATCGCCGAGCTGTCGCGCGGCAAGCTCGGCTTCCTCGCGGATTTCCCGCTCACGAAACGACTCCAGGGCATCATCCAACCCCGCACCAGCCGCATCCAAGGATGCCGAAGGCCGCGTAAAGCGGTTGATGGCCGCCCGCCGCAACACATCAGGCAGCACACCGTCAAAACCCCGCGTGGAGAGGTGGTCTTTCAGGGCCTCGGAGTCAAGGTCGGGATGATGCGCGGCGTGCTCTATAATGCATTGACGAAGCTTGTCAAGTTGACGCACCGGCAGGGTGAGATGGGCGAGCGCCTCGAGCCGGCGCTGGATCACCTCCGGGTGGTTGATCAGGACAGCCAGAATCGTGTTGCAGCGCAACCGGATGGGATCTTCCGCGTTCTGGCGCGCTGCTTCCCCACCCAGCGGCGGCTGGGGCCGCCGGCGGGGATCCCAGGGAACCGGCCGGCTTTGGCGCTGGCCGGCCTGGCCCGGGGCTGCGCCCGGGTTGAAGAGCCTCTCCAACCGGCCCTCGAACTCGGCCCGATAAGCCTGCTGAACCCCCCTGTCCTGGATCCGGGCCAGAAGCTGGCGCAGGTCCTGGCGAAGCCCGGCCCGGCGCTCGGGCGTATCGAGACCCCGGCCTGCCGTGGTGCCGCGCCAGACGATCTCCGCCAGCGGCAGGGCCTGGTCGAGCAGGCGGCGCATGGCGGCCGCCCCCTCCGCCAGGATCAGGGTGTCGGGATCCTCTCCGGCCGGCAGCAGGGCGAAGCGCAGGGACTGCCCTGGCTTCAGTAGCGGCAGCGCCCGGTCAGCCGCCCGGGCCGCGGCCCGCTCCCCGGCCGCATCGCCGTCGAAGCAAAGGGTCGGTTCCGGCGCCAGGCGCCAAAGCTCGGCGATCTGCTCTTCGGTCAGCGCGGTTCCCAGCGGGGCCACCGCCTGGGGAAAACCCGCCTGGGCGAGAGCGATCACATCCATATAGCCCTCGGCCACGATGACCTCGCCGGCATCCTTGGCCGGGCGCAGGGCCTGGCTCAGGCCATAGAGGGTTCGGCCCTTGTGGAAGAGCGCGGTCTCGGGCGAGTTCAGATATTTGGGCTGGCCCTCGCCGAGGATGCGCCCGCCGAAGGCGATCACGCGGCCGCGCCGATCGGCGATGGGGAAGATGACCCGGCCGCGCATGCGATCGAAGAGCGCGCCATCCTCGCCCTTGCCCACCAGCCCCGCCTCCAGCGCCAGGTCGGTCGAGACTCCCGCCCGCGCCAGCGCCTCGCGCAACGCGGTGCGCCCCTCCGGGGCATAGCCCAGGCGGAAGCGGGCGATGGTCCCCTCGGCGAGACCGCGGCGGCGCAGATAGTCCAGGGCCTCCCGCCCGGCCGAGGTCTTGAGCTGCTGCTCGTACCAGGTGGCCGCCGTCTCCATCGCGGTGACCAGGGTCGCCTGGCGCTCGGCGCGCTGGCGCTCCTCGGGCGAGGAGACGGGCAGCGGCAGGCCCGCCTCGCGGGCGAGCCGCTCCACCGTCTCGGGAAAGCTCAGGCCTTCGCTGCGCATGACGAAGCCGATGACATCGCCATGGGCACCGCAGCCGAAGCAATGAAAGAAGCCCTTCTCGTCGCTGACGGTGAAAGAGGGTGTCTTCTCGTTGTGAAAGGGGCAGAGGCCGGTGCTCTCCCGCCCGCGGCGCGTGAGCTTCACCTTGCGGGCGATGACGGCGACCAGCGAGAGGCGCTGGCGCAGCTCATCGAGAAACTGGGGCGTGAAGCTCATGCAGGCCTCGCCGAGACCAAACTCATACTCTAGTCGCAGACGCGCTACTTCACCAGCGGGTCAACCCCGCCAGTCCTGCAATGTAGATCGGGCCTGCGCTATTGCGAGAGGCGCTGCTTCACCAAGGCGCCGGCCTTGGCGAAATCCATGCGGCCGGCAAAGCGCTCCTTCAGCTTTGCCATGACCTTGCCCATCTCCTTGATCGATTGCGCACCGGTCTCGGCGATGGCGGCCTCGGCCGCCGCAGCGGCTTCCGCCTCGTCGAGCTGCTTCGGCATGAAGCGCTCGATGACCGCGATCTCTTCCTCTTCCTGCTGCACGAGATCGGGACGATTGCCCTGTTTGTAGAGGACGATGCTCTCCTGGCGCTGCTTCACCATCTTCACCAGCATCTCCTCGATCTCGCCCTCGCCGATCCCGCTTGCATTGCCCGCCGGCCGGGCCGCGATGTCGCGATCCTTCAGCTGCGCCAGCACGAGGCGCAGCGTCGAGACGGAGCGCTGATCGCGGGCCTTCATCGCCTCCTTCAAGGCGTCGTTCAATCTCTGGCGCAACATGGGACACCGCCGACTCAACACGGATTCGCGGGGAAAGAGTGAAGCTAGCGCAAGCCGGTCGCCGGGGCAACCGCCGATGCTGCATACAAGGGTTTGAAAATTCACGCTAAATGCTTGGCGCCGCGCGGCTTGACGCGGGCGACATGATAGCGTAATGGACCGCCCGCGCCCCTATCCCTCGCCAGAAGTTGAGGCCCCACCGCCGATGAGCGAAACCCGCCTCCTGCCCGCTGCTCAGTTGGTCAGCCGGGGCGGTTCCGTCGTGACCGGCCTTCTGGTGCTGGCCGATGGTACCGTGCTGGAGGGCCACGGCATCGGTGCCGCCGGTGCCGCGGTGGGCGAGGTCTGCTTCAACACCTCGATGACCGGCTATCAGGAGATCCTGACCGATCCCAGCTATGCCGGCCAGATCATCACATTTACCTTCCCTCATATCGGCAATGTCGGCGCCAATCCCGATGATCGCGAGACCGTCAGCCCGCCGGCCCGGGGCCTCGTTCTCAGCGCCGACATCACCGAGCCCTCGAGCTGGCGCGCGGCGCAGCATCTGAACGGCTGGCTGAAGTCGAACGGCCTCGTCGGTCTCGCCGGCCTCGATACGCGCCGGCTCACGCGGCTGATCCGCGACGGCGGCGCGCCGACCGGCGTCATCGCCCATGCCCCCGACGGACGTTTCGATCTCGCTGCCCTCAAGGCTCAGGCCGCGTCCTGGCCCGGGCTGGACGGGATGGATCTCGCCCTTGAGGTCAGCTGCCGCCAGAGCTATCGCTGGGAGGAGACCACCTGGAAGCTTGGGCACGGCTTCGGCCGGCAGGAGAACCCGCGCTTCCATGTCGTCGCGGTCGATTACGGTGCCAAGCGCAACATCCTGCGCTGCCTGGCCTCGGTCGGCGCCCGGGTCACGGTGGTGCCGGCCACCGCCACGGCCGAGGAGATCCTGGGGCACGAGCCCGACGGCATCTTCCTTGCCAACGGCCCCGGCGATCCGGCGGCGACGGGGGTCTATGCGGTGCCGACGATCCAGAGGCTGCTGGCGGCGGAGATCCCGCTCTTCGGCATATGCCTCGGTCACCAGCTCCTGGCCCTCTCCCTCGGCGCCAAGACCAAGAAGATGCATCTCGGCCATCGCGGGGCCAATCATCCGGTCAAGGACTTGACCACCGGGAAGGTCGAGATCACCAGCCAGAATCACGGCTTTGCCGTGCTGCCCGACACCTTGCCCGCCGATGTCGAGGTGACCCACGTGTCCCTCTTCGATGGCTCCAATGAAGGCATCGCCGTCAAGGGCCGACCCGTCTTCTCGGTCCAATACCACCCCGAAGCCTCGCCTGGCCCGCAGGACAGCCACTACCTCTTCAAGCGCTTCGCCGACCTGATCGAAAAGCATGGTCGCTAGTATGAACGCCCGTTCCGCCTTCCCTACCGTCATGGTCGGCGAAGGCCGACCATCCACGAGTTTGCCTGACCTGGACGAGGCATTTGCGAGCTGTTCCTCGGCATTCTCTGCACTGAACGACCGCAAGACGTGGATGCCCGGGACAAGCCCGGGCATGACGACCGTGGGGTTGCGCGTTCTCGCCCTTTTTAAGCTGACGCCCCAGTTAATCTCTGTGCCTTCCTCTGTGTCTCTGTGCCTCTGTGGTTCACTTTTCGGTTCACTTCCGACGACGACCACAGATGCCTAAGCGCACCGACATCCGCTCGATCCTCATCATCGGGGCTGGGCCCATCGTCATCGGCCAGGCTTGCGAGTTCGACTACTCCGGCGCCCAGGCCTGCAAGGCGCTGCGCCAGGAGGGCTATCGGGTCGTCCTGGTCAACTCCAACCCCGCGACGATCATGACCGACCCGGAGCTGGCCGACGCCACTTATGTCGAGCCCATCACGCCGGAGGTCGTCGCACGCATCATCGAGCGCGAGCGGCCCGATGCGCTGCTGCCCACCATGGGCGGGCAGACGGCCCTCAACACCGCCATGGCGCTCCACCGCAACGGCCGCCTCCAGGAGCTGGGCGTCGAGATGATCGGCGCCAATGCGAAGGCCATCGAGATGGCCGAGGACCGCGAGCTCTTCCGCCAAGCCATGACCCGCATCGGGCTCGAGAGCCCGAAGGG
>DATBBO010000147.1:0-9050 GCA_036270995.1 Dongiaceae bacterium
TCGGCGATGGTGACGGGGCTCGCATCGGCCTTGGTGATGATCTCGATCGGGCTGCGGAAGTAGTGGCGCACGACATGGCCGCTGGCATCGGCCAGCCGCTCGGCGAGGGAGACGAACTCCGCCGGGCAGTCTCCCATCGCTCAGGCCTCAGGGCAGCGGGACGGGTGAGTCCGACTGCTGACGCAGCCAGGCGATGAGATCGGCGCGGTCCTCGGGCTTCGGCAGGCCGGCGAAGGTCATCTTCGTCCCGGGCACGTCCTTGCGGGGCGCGGTCAGGAACTCGTCAAGCGCCTCGAAGGTCCAGGGCTTGTCCTCGCGCGCCTTCATCGCGTCGGAGAAGCTGTAGCCGGGCACCTCGGCGGGCTTCGAGCCGACGATGCCCCAGAGATTGGGGCCGATCTTGTTCGGCCCGCCCTTGGTGAGGCTGTGGCAGACCATGCATTTCTTCGAGATCTCGGCGCCCTTGTTCACATCGGCGGTCTTCAGAAGCTGGGCGATGGGAGCCGCTCCCGCCGTGCCTGTCGCGGCGCCGCCCGATGTCGCAGCGCCGGTATTCGCGGCCGGTTGGGCGGCCGTCGCGGTGCTGGCGGCCGCGGTCGAGCCGGCGGCCGGCGCAGTGCTTGCCGCCGGCTTGGCCGTGGCATCCTGATAGGCCTTCTCGGCCGCAGCGACATCGGCCGGGCTCGGCAGCGGCACGGGGTTGTCGGAGAGCGTCCTGAGCCAGGCGATGACATCGGCGCGGTCCTCGATCTTGGACAGGCCCGCAAAGGTCATCTTGGTGCCGGGCACGAAGCTGCGCGGCGCGGTCAGGAAATCGTTCAGCGCCTCATAGGTCCAGGGCTTGTCCTGCCGCGCCTTCATGGCGTCGGAGAAGCTGTAGCCTGGCACCTCCGCCGGCTTGGAGCCGACGATGCCCCAGAGATTGGGGCCGATCTTGTTCGGGCCGCCCTTGGTGAAATCGTGGCAGGCCTGGCATTTCGCCGCGATTTGCTGGCCCTTTGCCGGATCGGCCTTGGCCAGGAGCGGGGCGATCGGCTCGATCACCGCCGGAGCCGCGGGCGCGGCTTCACCGCCGCCGCCACCGCCGGCTTCGCTACCGGAGATCGCCGCTTCGCTATGGGACTTCGGGCTCACCAGCATGTGGCCCATGATGCCGGTGACCATCATCACCAGCCCGCCGACCAGAATGGCGCCGATGACCTTGTTTAACTCCAGCGTATTCATCCCATGGACCCCGTCGAAAAGCCTGTCGCCCAGTCCCTTGTGCGGCGGCGGAATGTAACGGCTCCCACCGGGGCTGTCCAATGCCCGAAAGGGGCGAAAATTCCCGGTTTTCCTGGGCTCCGCGCGGCGATAATCTCGGCCGCCCAAGCTGGCAGCGGCCGCGGCTTGCGAGCGGGCCGTGAGCCCTGGCGCGGCAATATGTCGCGCTGTTTCCGGGCAAGAGGGGACGAGGTCTCGGACCACAGTGAACCCGCTCATCGTCATTCCCTCCCGCATGGCCTCTACGCGCCTGCCGGGCAAGCCTCTGGCCGACATTCACGGCGAGCCGATGATCGTCCATGTCTGGCGCCGCGCCGTGGAGGCGGGTATCGGCCCGGTGCTGGTGGCCGCGGGCGAGGTGGAGATCGCGCGGGCCGTGGAGGCCGCCGGCGGACGGGCCGTGCTGACCCGCCCGGACCACGCCTCGGGTTCGGACCGTGTCTTCGAGGCGGTGGGCCATGTCGATCCCAAGAACCACCATGACGTGATCGTCAATCTCCAGGGCGATCTGCCGATGGTCGAGCCCGCCGCGCTGACGAGCGTGCTGGAGCCCTTGGTCGAGCCCGCCGTCGATATCGCGACGCTCGCAATCGAGATCGGCGATCCCGAGGAACGCGTCACGCCCAGCATCGTCAAAGCCGTGGCGCCGCTGGCCCCCGATCAGCGCATCGCGCGCGCCCTCTATTTCACTCGCGTGGCCTGTCCCTCGGGGGAGGGGCCGCTCTATCACCATATCGGCATCTACGCCTATCGCCGGGCAGCGCTGGCGCGCTTTGTGGCGCTCCCGCCCGGCCGCCTCGAGCGGCGCGAGAAACTGGAGCAGCTGCGGGCGCTGGAAGCGGGGCTTCGCATCGACGTGGCCCTCGTTGACATGGCTCCGTTCGGTGTCGATACTCCGGCCGACCTTGAGCGCGCCAGAGCGCTTCTCGATCCGGCGCTTCTCAAGCCCAACGGCTCCCGGACATGAGCGACCCAGCCCAGACCATCGCCTTTCAGGGCGCGCACGGTGCCTATTCCGATCTCGCCTGCCGCACCGCCTATCCGGGGATGACGAGCCTCGCCTGCGCCACCTTCGAGGAGGCCTTCACCGCCGTGCGCGAGCAGCGGGCCGAGCTCGCGATGATTCCGATCGACAACTCCGTCGCCGGCCGGGTCGCCGACATCCACCATCTGCTGCCGGAATCGGGACTGCATATCGTCGGCGAGCATTTTCAGCCGGTGGTGCATCATCTGCTGGCGGTGCCGGGGGCGACGATTGCCGGGCTCAAGACCGTCCACAGCCATATCCACGCGCTGCCGCAATGCCGGCGCATGATCGCCGAGCTCGGCTTGAAGCCGATCGTCCATGCCGATACCGCCGGTGCCGCCGCCGATGTGGCGGCGCGCGGCAATCCGACGGAAGCGGCCATCGCGTCCGAGCTCGCCGGGCAAATCTATGGGCTTCGGTCGCTGCGGGCCGATGTGGCCGATCTGGCCAACAACACGACCCGCTTCGTCGTCATGCGCCGCGAGCCCATCGATCCCGATCCGGCGCAGGGACCGGTCATCACGAGCTTCGTCTTCCGCGTGCGCAGCGTGCCGGCAGCGCTTTACAAGGCGCTCGGCGGCTTTGCCACCAACGGCATCAACATCACCAAGCTCGAGAGCTATATCGTCGACGGCAACTTCACCGTCGCCCAGTTCTACGCCGATATCGACGGCCATCCGGACCAGCGGCCGGTGCGCCTGGCGCTGGAGGAGCTCGGCTTCTTCTCCCGCGAGGTGCGCATTCTCGGCGTCTATCCGGCGTCCTCCTCGCGCCACGGCCGCAAATGAAATTTCGCCAATCCCGCTGATTTCGCTTGCAGCGCCGGCCGGTTCTCCTACATTCCGCAGCAGACGCACGCGCACGTGCCGCTGGCCCTTCGGTGGTTATGCTACGACGTTTGGCGTCCTTTGTTGGTTTGTCCGGCCCATGGGCCGAAACCTTTGAGGGACTTCGAGATGGTTGTAGCGCCCGATCGCGGCGTCTGCTCCTCACCTGAAGCCGCTCGTGCCGCCGCCGGAGCTTCCGGCAGCGACGGGGTTTCGTCCCTCGCCAGCCCTGACCGGAAGGAGACGAGCGCGATGAACATCCTCGTTCTACAGCACTGCCCGGTGACGCCGGTCGGCGTTCTCGGCGAGACCTTGCGGGCGCGCGGGGCCGCCCTCGACATCCGCATGGCCCATCGCGGGCAGAAGCTGCCGGAGACGCCGGCGGGCTTCGACGGCCTGGTCGTGCTCGGCGGCCCGATGCATGCGGGCAACGACGCCGACTATCCCGCCTTTCCGCCGATGCTGGCCCTCATCCGCGCCTTTCACGAACAGGCCAAGCCGGTGCTCGGCGTCTGCCTGGGCGCACAGCTCATCAGCCGTGCCTTCGGCGGCCGGGTCTGGCCCTTCGGCGGACTCGAGATCGGCTATCTGCCCGTGCGCATGACTCCCGCCGGCCGGCGCGACCCGCTCCTGAAGTCCCTCGCGCCAGAGGTCAGGATCATGCAGCTCCACGAGGACAGCTTCGATCTGCCCGCGGGCGCGGTTCGGCTGATGTCCAGCGGCGTCTGCGCCAATCAGGGCTTGCGGATCGGGCGCACGACCTATGGCTTCCAGTTCCACTTCGAGGTGACCAAGGCGGATGCGGTCAACTTCCCCCGCGACTGCTGGGCATCGATGGAACGCCACTATGGCGAGCTCGCGGAGCTGGTCGCCGCCGATGCGGTGCGCTCCGTCGAGGCGCATTTCGAGGAGGGGGCGGATTTCTGCCGCCTGCTCACCGGCCGCTGGCTCGACCTCGTGATCGAGCGGGGGATCTGGGCCGAGAGGCCGCATCGCCTTCGCCGGCGTGCCTGACTCGGGCGTCTAAGCTCAGGCGACCAGCAGCGCGTTGTTCGCCATGAACTGCAGCACCTGATCCACCAATGCGGGGATGAGGCGGACGAGCTGGGCGCGGTCGGCGACCGGCCGCCCGTCCTGCTGCAGGTTGAGCTTGCCGCGTTCGGCCAGGGTCTTGAGGCTCTCGATGATGGCCGTGCGGCTGTGCCGGCCATCGACGAGGCGGATGACCTCGCGTGCCACGGGATCGACCCCGACCGGCTCGTGCCGCAGATTGGTGAGCCAACTCGACTGGCGCGCCTGGTAGCGGGCAAGCCGGCTCGCCATCGTGCGCTCCGATATGCCGGGAACCCAGCTCTCGGGCAGCGAATGGAGATGGATCGTGTTGGTCATCACCAGATCGAGGGCGTGCTTCGCCAGCGCGGCGCGCAGGCCCGCTTCATCGGCGATGGCGAAGCGCCGCATGGTCTCCTTCACCACCTCCTCCGGCATCAGCGCTTGGCGCTGCCGGCAGAGCGTGTCGAAGACCGCGCCGCTGAGCGCATCCGTGGTGGTGAGCCGAAGGTCGCCTATGGGGCCCATGAAGGCGATCGGCCGCGCTGCAGCCTCGAGATCTTCGATGCGCGCCTGGGGCCTGAGACCGGTGCTCCAGTAGAAATCCCAGAGCCGGTCTGCCGAGAGGACGTGATCGGGCGCGAGCGCCTCGTGGCAGAGCAGGGTCATGCGGAAGCGCCGGTTCTGGACCAGGTCCAGATACTGGAGCTGGTCGATCATGTCCTGGGCCATGTCCAGGGTTTCGATCTCGGCCGCCGGCAAGATGCCCGCGTGCATGGCCGTGAGATCAGCCTCGCCCAGATAACGGAGCCGCGCCGCGCGCGCCTGCTCGACGAACTGATGGAAGTAGAGGGCGGTGTTGTCCTCCTCGAGGTGATCGTGAAGCAGGAACCAGTCGGAGAGCTCCAGCATCTTGTCGATTTCGCGGCGGAGCATCTCCCAATAGGGCGTGCGGTCCTCGCGGCCCGCCCGGCGCAGCGATTCGAGCACACGGCGCGCGGCCCGTGCCGCCTGGAGCGGGTCGGTGATGTGCCGGCTGTGATGGCGGATCGTCTCGCGCAGGCTCTGCCAGGGGCTCCACCCCGGCAGGGTGTTGTAGCTGACGAGCGCGATGCCCTGGGGCGCCAGGCATTCGCGGCAGACGGCAAGCACCTTCTCCTGCACCTCTGGCGGCACCCAGGAGAAGACGCCATGGGCAATGATGTAGTCGAAGGGGCCGAGGCTCGCATCGATATCCATGATCGAGGCGGTGCGCAGCTCGATGTTCTTGAGCCCTAGATCGGCGATCTGGCGCTGACCCGTCTCGATTTGGCGCGCCGAGAGATCGATGCCGAGGAAGCGGCTCCCGGGATGGTCGATCGCCATGGGAATGAGATTCCCACCCGAGGCCCCGCCCAGCTCCAGCACGCGGCAGCCCTCCAGGGCGGGCGGCGTCAGGGCGAAGAGCCGCCCCATCGCATGCAGATGGCGGATGTGGCTCCTGGAAAAGGGATAGCTTTCGTAAGGCACCAGATCATAGGGATTGGGTGCCTCGCGAAGCGTGCCGGGAGATGATCGGAAGTTCGAGTCGCGCATACCACACCGTTACCCGGTGTGTCGCCCGACCGACACGGCGGATATCTCAAAGGCTACAGGCCGACTCGACTCTCGGCAACCGGTTTGGTGCAGCGCGCGGTCGCGACACGCGGTCGTGATTGCTGACGTTCGCGAGGGCAACTGGAAGTAGAAGAGTCCCTTAACTCTCAGCCCCTGTGGGGAGGCGCCTCTTCGGGATGGGGAAGGTCCGCGATGCGGCGCTCGAGATCGGCGATCTCCGCCTCGGCCGCATGGATCGCCTGCAGATAGGCGGCAGCTGTCTGCCGGCTGGCGCCCTCCGCCAGATGCCCGCGATAACGGTCGATGAGGGCGCGAAGCGTCCGCAACCGCTCCTGCATCCCCGGCTGATCGTCGAGCTGAACCGCCATGGGATCAGCCCCTCCCGCCGGCAGCGGGAAGAGATGACAAATTCCGTCGGGAATCCCCCCGCGGGATCCCCCAGCGCTCGCTGCCCATCGGCATGCCCCCGCATTGCCAATCAGCCCGTCGGACGACTTCCGGTTGGTTCCGGAATATCCCGCCGAGCTCCCCGAATGGTCTCCAGTCTAGCGCCGCTTGGCGATCCAGTCATCGACCAATCGCCGGGCGATGGAATCGCGCCGCGGCAGGCGGAAGATCTCGTTTTCCGGAGAGGCGAGCAGATCCTCGCGGGTGAACCAGCGGGCGCTCTCCAACTCATGCTCATCGACCTGGAAGACATCGCCCTCGGCGATCGCGGTGAAGCCCAGCATGATGGAGGCAGGGAAGGGCCAGGGCTGCGAGGAGTGGTAGTGGACCTCGCGAAGCTGAAGGGCGACCTCCTCCGATACCTCGCGCCTTACCGCATCCTCCAGGCTTTCGCCGGGCTCCACGAACCCCGCCAGCACCGAATGCATGCCGTGCGGCCATTGCTTCTGCCGCCCGAGCAGGATGCGGTTGCCATGCTCCACCCGCATGATGACGGCCGGGTCGATGCGCGGGTGATGCTCGGCGGCGCAAGCCGGGTTGGTGCAGCGGCGCATATGCCCGGCCTCGCGGCTCTCGGTCGGGCTGCCGCAGACGCCGCAGAAGCGGTGGCGCTGATGCCAGTGCATCAGGCCGCGGGCATAGGCGAGCAGCCCGCCCTCCTCGCGGGCGAGGACAGGACCGACGCTGCGCAGATCGGCGAAGCGCGCCCCGGGCAGGGCCGGTGGTTCCTCGCGATGGGAGAGGTCGGCCACGAAATGCGCCGTCTGGCCGACCAGGCCCAGCAGGGCGATCTCCTGGGCCTCGGCGAGCAGTTCACTGCCCTCGGCGATGGAGAGCAGCGCCGCTGCCGGAGAAGGCGCTTCGAGAATCAGGTTCTGTCCCCGCCAGACCAGGAGAAGGCGGCTTGCCGGTGCGGCCATCTGCCGCGCCAGCCAGGCCTCATTGCGCCGCCACAAGGACACGCGATCGAGGGTCGGGGTGACGTAGTAGTTGGGGTCCTGCATGGCGCCAAAGTCGCATGTTCGCCGCCTCGCAGGCAATCACGCCGCACGGGTTCCCGCCGCCTTCCAAAGCGTTCCAAATCGCCCTTGCACCCCTGGGCCCGAGGTCCGATATTGGGGCCGGGAGGTCGGCGGCGGACGTACGTCTCGCCAACCCGGTCAGGTCCGGAAGGAAGCAGCCGTAACGAGTTTCCGTACGGGTCGCGTGCCGGCCTCCCACCGCTCCCTCACCAGCCGGGGTCTCGCATGCTGCTGTTCCGCATGACCGCATGACCCTCCAATGAACGCATGACCGATCTGCCCGCTTCCGCCACGCCCTATCGTGTCCTCGCGCGCAAATACCGGCCCGCGAGTTTCTCCGACATGATCGGGCAGGATGCGCTGGTGCGCAGCCTGACGAACGCCATCGCCGGCGGCCGTATCGCCCAGGGCTATATGCTGACGGGTGTGCGCGGGGTGGGCAAGACGACGACGGCGCGCATTCTCGCCCGTGCCTTCAACTGCATCGGTCCGGACGGCAATGGCGGCCCCACGGCGACCCCCTGCGGCCAATGCCGCCACTGCCTCGCCATCGCCGAGGACCGGCATATCGACGTCATCGAGATGGATGCGGCGAGCCGCACCGGCGTCAGCGACATCCGCGAGCTGATCGAGGGTGTGCGCTATGCGCCGGTGGAGGCGCGCTTCAAGATCTACATCATCGACGAAGTGCACATGCTGTCGGCCCAGGCCTTCAACGCGCTGCTGAAGACGCTGGAGGAGCCGCCGGCGCATGTGAAATTCATCTTCGCCACCACCGACATCCGCAAGGTGCCGGTGACGGTGCTCTCGCGCTGCCAGCGCTTCGATCTGCGCCGCGTCGATTCCGAGGCGCTGGCCGCCTATTACGCGCGCATCGCGGCGGCGGAGGGCGCGCGGGTGGCACCGGGCGCGCTGGCGCTGATCGCGCGCGCGGCCGACGGCTCCGTACGCGACGGTCTCTCTCTGCTCGACCGGGCGCTCGCGCTCGGCGATGGCGGCAGCGGGACCGGCGAGGTCAGCGAGGACCAGACCCGCGAGATGATGGGTCTTGCTGATCGCAGCCGCCTCTTCGATCTCTTCGACCTTCTGATGCAGGGGCAGACAGCCGGCGCTCTCGCGCTGCTTGCCGAGCTCTACCAGTCGGGTGCCGATCCGGCGCTGCTGCTGCAGGATCTTCTCGATCTCACCCATTGGCTGACGCGAATCAAGTTCGTACCCGAAGCCGCCGACGATCCGGCGGCCGCCGAGATCGAGCGCCGGTGCGGGCGCGAGCTCGCCGGGCGGCTCTCGATCGCCGTGCTCACCCGCTGCTGGCAGATGCTGCTGAAGGGCCTGGGGGAAGTGCAGGCGGCACCCTCGCCGCTGCAGGCCGCCGAGATGGCACTGATTCGCCTCACCCATGCCGCCGACATGCCGCCGCCGGCCGAGCTGGCACGACGCCTCCTGGAGAGTGCGCCCGCCGCGCCGAGCGCGCCGGCGCCTGCGGGCCAACCCAAGGGAGCATCCGCACCGCGGGCCGCTGCTCCGGTCACGAGCGGTCAGTCTGCCGCCATGGCGGTGGAGCGCCCGAGCGAGGCACCTGCTGCACCGCCGGCCGGCGAGGCGGCTCCTGCCCTTCGGAGCTTCACCGATGTGGTCGCGCTCGCCGATGCCAAGGGAGATCTCATCCTGCGCGCCAACCTTGCGCGCCATGTCCATCTGGTGCATTTCGAGCCGGGCCGGATCGAGTTCCGGCCGAGCCCGCAGGCGCCGGCCAATCTGGCCAATCGGCTGGGCGCGCGGCTCACCGAATGGACCGGCCGGCGCTGGGTCGTCTCG
>DATBBO010000148.1:0-9445 GCA_036270995.1 Dongiaceae bacterium
ATCGCCGTCCTGCCCTTCCAAAATCTAAGCGGCGATCCAGAGCAGGAGTACTTTGCCGACGGCATGGTCGAGGACATTATCACCGCGCTATCGCATTTCCCGCGGCTGTTTGTGATCGCGCGCAACTCGAGCTTCACCTACAAGGGTCGGCCCGGGATTGACATCCGTCAGGTCGGCCGCGAGTTGGGCGTGTGCTCCAGGGCAGTGTGCGCCGAGCCGAGGAACGGGTGCGCATTGCAGGCCAGCTCATCGACGCGAGCAGCGGCGCGCACCTTTGGGCCGACCGCTTCGACGGAGTGCTTACCGACATCTTCGATCTGCAGGATACCATCGCGCTGAGCGTCGTCGGCGCGATTGGACCGCGGCTGATGTCGGCCGAGGTCGAGCGCGCCCAGCGCAGGCGCGCGACCAGCCTGGACGCGTACGATCTCTACCTACGGGCGCTGCCCAACGTGCACGCGATGACACGCGAGGGCAGCGACACCGCCTTGAACTTGCTTGCGCAGGCGGTCGCGCTCGATCCCGACTACGCGGTGGCGGCTGGCCTCGCCAGCTGGTGCTATGCGCTGCGCGTGGTCCAGCGTTGGCCAACCGATTTCGAGACCGAGAAGCGAGCCGGCAGCGAACTCGGGGAGCGCGCGATCGCACAGGGCCCGAGCGATCCCGACGCGCTCGCCATGGGCGGATATGCGGTCGCGTTCCTCGGGGAAGAATTGCGCGCAGGTCTGGCCGCCATCGAGCGCGCAATCGCGCTCAACCCGAACAGTGCGCTGGCGCTAACCCACGCCGGGTTTGTACACGGCTATCTCGGAGAAGCGGCGACGGCCGTTACAATGTTCGAACGGGCGTTGCGGCAAAGCCCGCGCGATCTCGCGATGTACCGCACTTATTGGGGCTTGTCGTACGCACATTTTCTTCAGGAGCACTTCGAGGAGGCGGTGGTATGGGCGCAGCGCTCTTTGGCCGCGAAATCGACTTACATCCCCCCGCTTCGATCTCTGGCTGCGTCCCTCGGCCATCTCGGCCATATCGGCGAGGCGGCGGCCGTCGTCGCGCGCTTACGGGCCGTAGTTCCCGACGAAACCATTGCCAGCCACACCGCCTGGGCGGAGAAGCTGTGGGGCGGACGTCTGCCGCTGGTTCTCGAAGGCTTGCGCCGCGCCGGACTTCCAGAATAGGGCTGGGTCATTGCACGCGCGTCAAAGTGGCAGAAGCTCCATCTGTGTTCCGCAGGTAGGCCACGTGCCTGAGCGGCCAACGTCCGGTCATGGCACAACTCCGACCTACCGAGACGTCTGCCGTTTGGCCGCTTTTGGGGGCGAAGGGGACGTCAGTCAGCCGTTGCCCAACAATCGCAATCTACGAGTTCACGCCCAAGTGTGCTTACGCAGCGGCCGCAAAGCCCGTCCTTTCCCTCTCCCGCGCCCCCTTTCCCCTCCCCCCTTGCGGGGGAGGGTTGGGGTGGGGGGTGAGGCAGTGAGCGGTGCTTTAGGAAGTGTCTGTGGCCCCACCCCCACCCCGGCCCGCCCCCGTCGAGGGGGCGGAGGGAAGACGGCAGCGCGCCCTACCCACGATCTATGAATCTCAGGGCGCTTCAAGGCACGGTGAATCGGCCTCACGCGACATGGCGGAGCGCCGAGAAGGCCGCGATATCCATGCTGGGCTTCTGCCCCAGCACCAACTCGGATGTGATCAGCGCCGAGATCGGCCCCGCGGTGAAGCCCATCCAGGGGAACATGTTGACGAAGAATCCCGGCAGCCCCGGCACCTCGCCCAGGATCGGCTTCCAATCCGCCGTGCCGTTGACGATGGCCGGCCACACCCGGAGCAGCCGCACCGAAGCCAGCGCCGGCACCACGCGCTGGGCGGTGGCGAGATTGGCCCTGAGCGAGTCGAGATCGACGGCCGGGCGCTTGCCCCAGAGCCCTATACCCCTTTGGCTCCAGCGCGCGGGCCAGCCGCCGCCGATGAGGAAGGAGCCGTTGGCCGCCTGCTTCAGGGTCAGCTTCTCGCCGGCGAAATAGACCAGATGCTCCACCAGCGGGGCCGCCGGCTCGGTGACATTGACCTGGATCGGATGGCCCTGGATGGGGAGCGCCAGGCCCAGCATGGCGGAGATCTGCCCCGCCTCCGCGCCCGCGGCATTGACCACGCGCCGCGCCCGGATCGCACCAAGCCCGGTCTCGGCCCGATAGAAATCGGCCTCCTTGGTGAGCGCCGTCACCGGGCAGTGGGCGATGATCTCGGCCCCATGGCGCCGGGCTGCGGCGGCGAAGGCTGGCGTCACCTTCAGCGGATTGGCCTTGCCCTCGGTGGGGCAGTAGGCGCCGCCGATCATGCGCTCCGAGAGGTAGGGCGCGCGGCGGCGGAGCTCGCCGGCATCGAGCAGCTCCACCTGCAGCCCCTGGGCGCGCTCGAGGCGGGCCTTGCGCTCGATGTCGCGGAGCTGCGCCTCGCTCTCGCCCACCAGCAGCCCGCCCCCGAGATGGAACTCGAGATCTGCGCCCAGCTCTGCCTCCAGCCCCTGCCAGAGCCGGATCGAGGCCAGCATCAGCGGGATGGTGGGGGCGAAGATCCGCGCCCAGTCCTCGCCCTCGATCATGAAGGGCTCATGCGGGATCTGAGCATGGATGCTGCCGGCGTTGCTGCCCGAAGCCTGGGTGTTCAGGTCGCTGCGCTCGACCAGCGTGACCTCCGCACCCGCGCGGGCGAGGAAATAGGCCGTCGCCGTGCCGGCGAGCCCGCCGCCGATGATCAGGATGTCCGTCTCGCCCCGCATGACACGTCTCATCTCGCGGCTTCTTGCCGCCAGTATACACTGAGTATACGCTAGCCCCTGCGGCCAGGTTGAGGAGAAGACCGATGCCAACGCAGTTCCGCGGCAGCTACACCGTCACCATCACCCCCTTCAGCGAAGGCGGCAAGAAGATCGACCTTGCTGCCTGGAAGCGCTTCGTCGACTGGCAGATCAGGACCGGTGTCCCCGGGGTCATCATCCTCGGCACCACCGGCGAGTTCCTGACCGTCAGCGACGAGGAGCGGCGGATGTTTGTCGAGGCCACGGTCAAGCATGTGCGCGGGCGCATGCATGTGTTGGTGGGCACGATGAACGCCTATACACCCAACGCGGTGCGCTACAGCCGCGAGGCGGAGGAGCTGGGCGCCGACGGGCTGATGATCATCCCGCCCTACTACTACACGCCGACCGAGGATGAGATCTTCGCCTATTACCGGGCGATCTGCGAGAAGGTCTCGATCCCGATCATGCTCTACAACAACCCCTTCACCTCCAATGTCGACATGTCGGCGAAGTTCGTCGCTCGCCTCACCCGGTCCTTCGAGCAGATCCGCTACATCAAGGAGGCGAGCCAGGAGATGGCCCGGGTCTACGACATCGTCGAGGAGACCAAGGGCGTCATGAACGTCTTCGCCGGGCAGCGGATCGTCGAATCCTATCTCTACGGTGCCGTGGGCTATGTGAATCCCTATGGCAACTACATCCCGCGCTCCTCCTATCGGATCTGCGAGCTGATCCCCGAGGGCCGCATCGAGGAGGCCAAGAAGATCGAGCGCCTTATCGGCAAGATGCAGGTCATCATCAATGAGGGCCATCCCACCTATGGCCATCAGTGCTATTCCAAGGCGCTGGCCGCGGCCGCCGGCTATCCCGTCGGCGATGTGCGTCCCCCGCTCACCAGCTTCAAGGAGCTGGGCAAGGAGGGCGAGGCCCGCCTCAAGAAGCTCAAGGGCGTGATGAAGGAGCTCGACGATCTCATGGACCGCATCGACGGCCCGGATGGATCGAGCCGGAGCCTCCGGGTCGCGGCGGAATAGGCGGCGCGCTCTCCTCGCGGGGAAGAAAGGTCATTTGCTGGCGTGAATGAGATCCGGAGCACCCCGTTGAGCGAGCCTTTGCTGTTTTCGCCGTTGCCTCTGCGCGGCATCACGCTGCGCAACCGCGCGGTGCTCTCGCCCATGTGCCAGTACCAGGCCGTCGACGGCCGCATGCAGGACTGGCATTTCGCCCATCATGCGCGGTTTGCCGCCGGCGGGCTCGCCGCGGCATTCGTCGAGGCGACCGGCGTCACCCGCGAGGGGCGCATCACCTATGGCTGCACCGGCATCTGGGAGGATGGCCAGATCCCCGGGCTGAAGCGCGTGGTCGAGACCTATCGCGCCCATGGAACGGTGCCGGGGATCCAGCTCGCCCATGCCGGCCGGCGTGCCAGCGCGGTGCGCCCCTGGGACGGCGCCAAGCCCATCGAGGAGAAGACCGGCCCCGAGCCCGCCTGGGAGACCGTCGCGCCCAGCGCGCTGCCCGAGCGCGAAGGCTATCCCGTGCCGCGCGAGCTCAAGGCGGCGGAGATCGAGGACACCGTCGAGGCCTTCGCCCAGGCGGCGCGCCGCGCGCTCGCCGCGGGCTTCGACATCGTCGAGGTCCACGGGGCCCATGGCTATCTGACCCATTCCTTCTTCTCGCCCCATTCGAACCGGCGCAGCGATGGCTTCGGCGGCAGCCGGGAGAAGCGCATGCGCTTTCCCCTGCTGGTGGCCGAGGCGGTGCGCGCGGTCTGGCCCCAGGAGAAGCCCGTCTTCTATCGCGCCTCGGTCACCGACAATATCGAGGGCGGGCTCCCGGTCGAGGACAGCGTCGCCCTTGCCATTGCCCTCAAGGAGCGGGGCATCGATGTCATCGACTGCTCCGCCGGCGGGATGTCGGGCTCGGTCTCGCTGGGCACGAGCAAGATTCGTCCCGGCTATCAGGTGGATCTCGCCGCCGCGATCCGGCGCGGTGCCGATATCCCCACCATGGCCGTGGGCGCCATCATCGAGCCGCGCCAGGCGGAGGCCATCCTCCAGGATGGCGATGCCGATCTCGTCGCGCTGGCTCGCCAGATGATGGCCGAGCCCCATTGGCTCTACCGCGCGGCGCTGGAGCTGAACCTCGCCAATCCCCATGCCGTGCTGCCGCGCAACTACGCCTTCTACCTGGAGCGCCGGGCCGCGGTCCTGGAACGGTGAGGGAGAAGCGGGCGGGCCTTTTTCTCCACCGTTATCCCCGGAAGGCGGCCATTGGCAGACTAAGGCCGGCGCCACAGTAGCGAGCGGTGGCCGACGAAATCAAAGAATTGGCCGGCGCAAACAATGAAACTGCCATACGAAACCACGATTTTCCGGCATTGTGGCAAGAAGGGCATTGGAAAGCATCGCGACGCATGTGGGCCGTCGCGGAAGCCCTTTCTGTGAGTCTGCTACAGGAGACTGACAACATGGATGCCATCTACATCGCCTTTGCGGCCGTCTTCATCGGCATTGTTGCCCACATGCGCGGGCGCAATGGCGTGCTTTGGTTCGTGCTAACGATCGCCCTCGCGTTCGGATTCGGCGTCGTCGTCGTGGAATACATGCAAGGGAGTGGAGCTGGTCACGCGATGAGCCTGCTGATGGCTATTCCGTTCATTTATGGATCGCCCATCGCGACCTTTCTTATCCTCATTGCCATCGGCCGGCCTGCCAAGTCTGCGGAGAAGCCAGCACTGAAGTCGGACCCACTCGCCGCCATGACGCGCAAGCGCCCGACGGCAGATGATTACTTCCTCGGGTGATCGCCATGGCCCGCGACCCAATACCCTCTGATGTTCACTTATATGGCTGGCAGTCCGATCTCAAAGGCGTCCATCCGGACAGTAGGAGTCCGTATAAGAAGAAGCGTAACAACACTCCTGCGTGGGTGGATAAAATGAATGGGCTTGGGAGGCTGGCCCGACGAGTGACGGTCCGCTCGCAGCACCGGAAAAAGAAGTCCAGTTGGGCCTTGATGATCGTCAGGGTCGTCGAGAAGACAGACGAATAATCCGCCTGACGAGGACTGGGGCCGGGCCGCGACGTCCGGGGGGTCGCCTATCTCACATAGCTCGCGCCGTTGACGTCCAGGGTGGCGCCGGTCAGATGCCGGCAGCGGCCAGTCGCAAGGAAGACCACCAGCTCGGCGATATCGCCGGGCGGGACCCATTCCCCCATGGCGAGGCTTGCGGTCACTACCTGCTCGCCGCCCTGGGTCGCGGCGAAATTCTCCGAGAGCCGCGTGCGCACCACGCCGGGCGCGACGATATAGGCCAGGATGTTCTCCTTGGCATAGCCCCGCGCGATGGTCTTGGTCGCCGCCATCACCGCCGCCTTAGAGGCGGCATAGGCGATGGTCACCGGATTGGTCGAGCCGCGCTGGGCGTTCCAGCTCGAGATGGTGATGATCGTGCCGCCGCCCGACTTGCGGAAGTGGCGCACGGCGCCGCGCAGCAGGTCGGCCGGCGCCTTCACATTGACTTGCAGCGTCTCAGCCCAGATGCGCTCCCAGACCTCGTCGGTATCGTCGATGCCGCCCTCATAGGCCATCATGGCGGCATTGTTCACCAGCACATCGATGCGCCCGCGCCAGGCGAGCGCGTCCCGCCAGATCCTCGCCGGCTCGCCCGGCTTGGCGAGATCGCCGGCCACGAGCCGGACACGCTCCGCCGCAATCCCGGCGGTGGCGGCGCGCGCGCCGGCTTCATCGCTGCCGTAATGGCCGATGACATGAGCGCCCTCCCGGCCGAGCGCGGCGATGATCGCGGCCCCGATGCCTTTCGAAGCGCCAGTCACCAGGATGGTCTTGTCCGACAGATCATGCATGAGAATCCCCTTCGCATCCCGCAGGCGATGTCAGGGCGTGAGGCCCGCATCGATGGGAAGCAATTGCCCGGTGATGCCGGCGGAAAGCGGGCTCGCGAGGAAGACGGCGGCCCCCGCCACATCGGCCTCCGTCGCCATGCGCCCCAGCGGCGTCTCGGCATAGCGCCGGAGCGCCTCTTCGGCCGCGAGCCCGCCGGCGACCTCGCGCTCCACCAGCCGGCGCAGCAGCGCCTCGGTCCCGATCGGCCCCGGCGCCAGGGCATTGACGCGGATGGCGAAGCGCCCGAGATCCCGGGCGGCGGCACGCGTGATCCCCAGCACCGCATGCTTGCTGGCCGTATAGGCCATCTGCTTGGAATGCGCGGCGATGGCATTGCTCGAGGCCATGGCGATGATCGAGCCGCCTCCGGCCTTCATCAGCGGCACCGAATGCTTGATGCTGGCCATGACGCCGCGGACGTTGACGGCGAAGACCCGGTCCCATTCCGCCATCTCGATCGCCTCGGAATCGCGCCAGGGCGGCACGATGCCGGCATTGGCCACCAGGCAGTCGAGCCGGCCGAAATTCTCCCCGACCTGCTCGCAGACGCGCATGATGTCGCGCTCCAGCGTCACATCGCCAGGCTCGAAGGCCCAGCCCGGCGGCAGATCCTCTGCGGGCGGCGTCAGGTCGAAGGCGATGCCCTCGGCGCCCGCCGCGGCGAAGGCTTCGAGGATCGCGCGCCCAAGCCCCCGCGATCCGCCGGTAATGAGGGCGATCTTTCCGTTGAGGAGGTCGCTGCTCGCCATCATCTCTTGGCTTCTACAGGACGGTCGATATTGGGCGCGATCCAGCCCGCGGGTGCAGGACGGCGGGGCGTGCGATACAGATTGACCGTGAAGCCCTCGGTATGTCCGTTCATCAGCATGCGGCGCTCGGCGATGCGCCAGCCCGCATCCGTGCGCCGGAGGCGGTCGTGATACTGGCCCAGCACCGTGGCCGTGCTGCCATCCGGCCGCTCATGCCAGGCGATCACATAGCTGACGGCGCGCGCCGCATCGGCGCTCTCGAATTCGACCTGGATGTTGGAGAGATGATGGGAGGTGCGGGCCCAGCGCCACATCCGCTCCAGCGACTTCGCCACGCCTTCCGCGCCCTGGCTCTGCAGCCGCTCCTCCGGACCGTATTCGACCCGGCAATCCGCCGTGAAGACCCGGGCGATGGCCACGAGATCCATGAGATCCAGGGCACGGCAGTATTCGGTCAGGAGATCGGCGATCTCCTGACGGTCGATCAGCCGCTCGATGCGCGCGTCTGCCATGGGCTATCCTGCCTTCCTCTTGCGCCGGCCATTTGACTCTGGGGCTCTCGGGCCTGTCAACGAAGCGCAGCGAGCGGGGATGAGATGACGGAGCTCAGGGGAAAAGGCGGTGAGCTGACGGCAGAGGCGGCGCGCATCGCCATCGATTTCGAGGGCCGGGCGCTCGCCGGCCGGCGCGGCGAGACCCTAGCCGCGGCGCTTTCCGCCGCCGGGATCCGGGAGCTGCGCCTGACCAGGACCGGGCAGCCCCGCGGCATCTTCTGCGGCATGGGCGTCTGCCAGGAATGCCTGGTCGAGATCGACGGCCGCGCCAATCAGCGCGCCTGCATGACCAAGCTCGAGCAGTCCGTGTCGGTGCGCCGTCAGCGCCATCTCGCCGCCGCCGACGCGGAGACCTCCGCCGGCGCCCGCGATGCCGTCGAGATTCTCTCGCCCGATATCCTGGTCCTGGGCGGCGGCGCCGGCGGGCTGAACGCGGCAACGGCCGCTTCGCGAGCCGGGGCGAAGGTGCTGCTGATCGACGAACGGCCCGAGCCGGGCGGCCAGTTCTATAAGCAGCCGCTGGCGATCCCGGCGCTGGCGGAGGAGGTGGCCTCCGATCCGCAATTTGCCGGCGGCCGTGCTCTCATCGCCGCCGCACAGGCCGCGGGCGTCGAGATGCTCAGCGGCGCCCAGCTCTGGGGCGCCTTCGAGCCGCTGGATCTCATGCTCTTCGATGGCAAGGCGAGCCGCCTCTGCCGGCCCAAGCGGCTCATCGTCGCCGCCGGCGCCTATGAGCGCGCGCTGCCGCTCCCGGGCTGGACCCTGCCCGGGGTCATGACCACCGGTGCTGCCCAGACCCTTCTGCGCAGCTATCGCGTGCTGGCAGGGCGGCGGGTTCTTCTCGCCGGCAATGGCCCGCTCAATATCCAGGTCGCCCTCGAGCTCGCGCGCGCCGGCGCCGAGGTCCTGGCCGTGGTTGAGCTCGCGCCTCGCCCGGGCCCCTGGGCCTTGCCGGCCTTGGGAAAGATGTTGACCGGCACGCCGGCACTCGCCCTCCGCGGCTGGCGCCAGCTCGCCGAGCTGAAGCGCCGCCGCATCGGCCTTCTCTACGGCAGCGTGCTGGCATCCGTGGCGCCGCGCGAGGGCGGGCTCAGCGCCGAGGTGAAATCCTGGCCGTCCGGCGACGCTGTCCAGCGGTTCGAGGTCGATGCCGTCGCCATGGGCTATGGCTTCCTGGCCTCGAACGAGGTCCTGCGGACGCTGGGCTGCGCGCATCGCTTCGATCCGGCGCGGGGCCATCTGGTGACCGAGCGCGATGGCGAGGGGCGGACGAGCATCCCCGAGATCTATGCCGTGGGCGATTGCGCCGGTATGGGCGGCGCGCCCGTGGCGGAGGCCGAGGGGATCATCGCCGGGCTCGCCGCCGTCCGCTCTCTGGGCTTTACGCCCAGCGCCGGTCAGCCGCAGGCAGCAGACGCCGCGCGGACCGCCCT
>DATBBO010000149.1:0-11440 GCA_036270995.1 Dongiaceae bacterium
GCCAAGCGCAAGCTGCCCATCATCGTAGGCGTCGAAGGCGCCGGCGAGATCGCCGCCGTGGGCGAGGGCGAGGCCAACCGGGCGCCGGGCGACCGGGTCGTGATCTATGCCGGCATCTTCTGCGGCCCTTGCGGCCCCTGCCGGCAGGGGCAGGAGAATCTCTGCGAGAACATCGCCGATGGCGGCATCATGGGCTTCCACCGCGATGGCGTGGCGGCGCAGTATGTCCGCGTTCCCGCCCGCCAGACCGTGCCGGTGCCGAGAAATGTCGACTGGGCGATGGCGGCGACGGCACCGGTCACATTCGGCACCGTGCAGCACATGCTTTTCGACAACGCCAAGCTGCTGGCGGGGGAGACGATCCTGGTCCATGCGGCCGCCAGCGGCATCGGCACCACCGCCGTGCTCATGGCCAAGGCGATCGGCGCCCGGGTGCTCGGCACCGTCGGCAGCGACGAGAAGATGGCCGCCATCAAGGCGCTCGGCGCCGATGAGGTGCTGAACTACCGCAAGGACCGCTTCGAGACCTGGGCTCGGCGCCTCACCGGCAAGAAGGGCGTCGATGTCGTGTTCGAGCATGTCGGGCCCGATACCTGGGCCGGCAGCCTGCTGTCGCTGAAGCGGGGCGGCCGGCTCGTCACGTGCGGCTCGACCAGCGGCATCTCGGCGGAGACCAATCTCTTCCATCTGTTCCAGCAGCAGATCCGCATCATCGCCTCCTTCGGCGCCAACAAGCGCAATCTCGCGGAGAGCCTGCACAAGATGGCGATCCGCGAAGCTCTGCCGGTGATCGACCGCGAGATCCCGCTGGCCGAGTTCCAGAGCGGCCTGAAGCGCATGGCCGACCGTGCGGTGATCGGCAAGATCATCGTGCATATCCCATAGCGCCTCGCGCGGTGAGAATCCCCGCTTTCGCGGGGATGACATAAAAAGGACGGCGGCCTTTCGGGCGCTACGCCGCCTTGAAGGGATCGGCGACCTTCGGCCAGTAGGGCCGCTTCAGCTTGGTATAGGGGATGTTGGCGAAATCGGGCGCGAGCGCGCCCGGCGGGGCCGCATAGAGCACGGCCTTGGCAATCGGCGCGAAGCCGGCATGGAAATGCTGGGTCGACTTCGCGAGGACGATCTTGCGGGTGGTGGGATCGAGGCCGACCGCCGTCATGCCTTCGGGATGAAAGGCCTGGCTGCGCTGGGTCGCCAGCACGATGTCGAGACCCTCGCCGGAGACCCAGGCGAGCGAGCCCAGATTGACCGGCGATTTGCCGAAGCGCTGGGTCACGTTCTCCGCCAGCCCCTTGACCGTGACGAAGAGATCGAGCGGGTCGCCGGAGGCTTCGCCGCATTTGCCGCCGATGCGCAGCATGAAGCTGGCGCCGAGGCCGGCCTCCCGGCAGAAGCGGACCGCGATGGGATCCCAGTGATAGCAGCTCGCGACATTGCGGATGCCGCGCTCGCGGACGCGCCGGATGAAGAAGGTCGCATCCCCCGGCGCGCCGCCGCCGGAATTGTCGGACACATCTGCGATGACCACCGGCCCGCCTTCGATGGCGAGCGCCTGGTCGAGGGCCTGATCCATGGTGAGGAATTTCGGCCGCGTCGCCTCGCGCAGTTGGAACATCTCCTCGCCCAGCGCGCGGGCGAGCTTCGCCGCCTTGGCCTGGTCGCCATCGGCGACGACCAGGGTCTTGACCCCGACATCGGCGACATCGCCCCAGGGAAAGCAATGGCCGAGAGAGACCGAAAGGATGCCGTCCTTCCCCTCCAGGCCATACATCCGGTCGACATAGCCGCGCATCGGCTCCTCGGTGGTGCGGAAGGTCCCGATCATGCGGCAATCATGCATGGCCATGACGGGCCGGGTCTTGCCCTCCGCAGCATCGGCGACGAGGGTGAAGAGGTCGTCGGCCCGGTCCGGGATGTCGGTATGGGGATATTCCTTATAGGCCACGAGCACCGTCGCCTCGCGGATCATGGCCTCGGTGATATGGCAGTGGAGGTCGAGCTCCGCCCCCACCGGCACCTTCGGCCCGACGATGGCGCGGATGCGCCCCAGAATATCGCCCTCGCAATCGTCATAGCCCTCGGCGGCCGCGGCGCCATGCAGCGCCAGCACCACCATATCGACCGGCATGGCCTTCTTGAGATCGGCCAGCATCTCGTCGCGCAGCGCCTCATAGGCCGGGCGCACGATGCGTCCGCCCGGTTCGGCGAAGGTGCAGATGCTTTCCACCACCTGCCAGCCCCGCGCCTCGGCGCGCCGGCGGAAGACCAGTAGCTGGCCGGAGCAGTAATTGGGCGACTGGCTCGTGCCATCGCCATGGGCGAGGAAGCAGTCGGCGAAGCTCTGATAGCCCGTGGGGATCGGGGCGAAGGTGTTGGTCTCGGTGTCGAAGCCAGCGATGAAGACTTTCATGTCGGGAACCCGGTGAGATGTGGCGAGGCAAGGGAACAACATCGACGCGCCTATCCGGCGGTCAGGATATCCTCATAGGCGAAGAGCGCCGGCACGCCGCCGGTATGGACGAAGACGACGGTGTCGTCGGACTCGAAGCGGCGCTGGCGGATCAGGCCGATCAGGCCCGACATCGCCTTGCCGGTATAGACAGGATCGATCAGCAGCCCTTCCAGCCGGGCGCAGAGTTCGACCGCCTCGATCATGCCCGGGGTCGGGATGCCGTAGCCCGGGCCGACATAGTCGTCCACGACCTCGATATCGCCGCGGGTGAAATCCGCGGCCTGGCCGAGCTTGGCGGCGGTCCGGTTGGCGAGATCGAGGACCAGCCTGGCGATCTCCTCCTCCGGTCCGGCACAGCTGATGCCGATCACGGGAATACCGCTGCCGCGCAAGCCCACGAGGAGGCCCGATTGCGTCCCGCCGCTGCCGGAGCAATGGACAACCGCATCGATCACGGTTCCCCGGGAAGCGGCCTGCTGCAGGATCTCCTGGGCGCAGCCGACATAGCCCAGCGCGCCGGTCGGCGTCGATCCGCCGATCGGGATGACGAAAGGCTTGCCGCCGCGGCTGCGCACCACATCGGCGACCTTCCCCAGCTCCGTCGTCCAGTCGATGTCCCGCGGCACGAAATTGAGCCCGGCGCCGAACATGCGGTCGAGCAGCACATTGCCGGTCCGGTCATATTCGGGATGGTTGGAGGCGACGTTGCGCGACAGAACGAGCTCGCATTTCAGCCCGTTGCGCGCCGCGGCGGCGGCCGTCTGGCGACAATGGTTCGACTGCACACCGCCGGCGGTGACGAGGGTATCGGCGCCGGCGGCGATCGCCTCGCCGAGCAGGAATTCGAGCTTGCGGTTCTTGTTGCCGCCCAGCGCGAGGCCCGAGGCGTCGTCGCGCTTGACCAGGATCGTCGGGCCGCCGAGATGTTCCGAGAGCCGCGCCAGCGGCTCCAGCGGCGTCGGGCTGTGAATGAACCGCCGCCGCGGAAACTGAGCGAGCTGCATAGAGGCCTTTCCCGCAGAGATTGCAAACCGTCGTCGATCGGGAACCGGCCCCCAGCGCCGCACCGGACGATCCCGAAACGTATTACAATTTGGCAATCGCTGTGGCAAGATCGCCGGGCCTTGGGACCCCGCGAGAGGCGGATCATCCGCACCGAGATTTCTCCGGCGGTCCCGTTCCATATGAGCGAAAGACAGGGAGCAAAGGGATGAACAGAATGCTGCGAAGCATCGTGGCGGCGGGTTTCGTCGGCCTCGGTGCCATGGGCGCCTTCATGGTCGCGCCACACCCAGCGATGGCCACCCAGCCAGATGAGCTGGTGCTCGGCAAGTCCGGCGATCCGGACACGCTGGATCCCGCGGTGACGGTCACCAACAACAGCTGGACCGCGACATACCCCGCCTATGAGCGGCTGCTGAAGTTCAAGGTCGTCGACGGCAAGGGGAGCACAGAGATCGAGGGTGACGTCGCCAAGTCCTGGAGCTCGAGCGACGACGGCAAGACCTGGACCTTCACTCTCGGCGACGGCCATGTCTTCGCCGACGGCAACCCGGTCAACGCCGCCGCGGTCAAGTTCAGCTTCGAGCGCGTGCTCAAGGTCGCCAAGGGACCCGCCGATCTGTTCGACCAGGTGGCCAGCGTCGCCGCCCCCGACGACCATACGGTGGTCTTCACCCTGAAGGCGCCCTTCGCGCCCTTCCTGTCGACGCTGGTGGATGACGGCGCCAGCATCGTCAACCCCAAGGTGATGGATCACGAGACCAACGGCGATATGGGCCAGGCCTATCTCTCCGACCACACCATGGGCAGCGGCCCCTATCAGGTGGCGAGCTGGGAGAAGAGCCAGCAGATCGTCATGACGCCGAACCCGCATTGGAGCCAGCCGCTCGCCTTCAAGCAGATCGTCATCCGCATCATCAAGGAGGCTTCGGCCCGCCGGCTGCAGCTGGAGAAGGGCGATCTCGACCTGATCGAGGACGTGCCGGTGGATCAGCTGAAGGCGCTGGGCGCGGCACCCGGCGTGAAGGTTGTCGACGAGCCCAGCTTCTTCGTCACCTATCTCTATCTCAACAACACCCACAAGCCGCTCGACGACGTGAAGGTGCGCCAAGCCATCTCCTATGCCGTCGACTACAAGGGCATCATCGACGGCATCCTGCTGGGCCAGGGCGTGCAGATGCGGGGCGACGTGCCGGTCGGCCTCTGGGGGCATGACGACAACGCCTTCCAGTACAGCTACGACCCGGACAAGGCCAAGGCGCTTCTCGCCGAAGCCGGCGTGAAGGATCTGACGCTCGGCTACCTCTACGCCAAGACCGATCCGAACTGGGAGAATATCGGCCTCGTCCTGCAGCAGAATCTGGCGCCGCTCGGCATCAAGGTCGAGATGCAGGAGAACGCCTATCCGACCATGCGCGACAAGCTGAACAAGGGGGATTTCGACATCGCCGTCGGCAACTGGACGCCGGACTATGCCGACCCCTCCATGTTCATGAACTTCTGGTTCGATTCGAAGCTGCATGGCCTGCCGGGCAACCGCGCCTTCTACACCAACCCGAAGGTCGACGAGCTGATCCGGGCGGCGGAGATCGCGCCGACCGAGGAGGCGCGCCTCAAGCTCTACAACGAGGCGCAGAAGATCACCGTGGAACAGGCGCCCTATGTCCTGCTCTTCCAGCGCAACTACCAGTTCGCCATGCGCGACAACGTGAAGGGCTTCGTCTACAACGCGATGCAGCTGCAGATCTACAACTTCGCCACCATGTCCAAGGGCTCGTGAGACAGGCGGCCATCGCTGTTCGAAGCTATGGTGGGGGAAGGCTGGGGTGGGGGGTGATGCGTGAGTGCTGTTTCAATCAGCGTATGCGGCGTCACTCCCACCAGCCCCCATCGAGCAGGGTTATCGCATGCGGCCGGCTTGGCTTCATTTTCTTGTTCGTCATCCCGGCGAAAGCCGGGATCCAGGGTTGCAAGAGCGCACTGGTTGCCCTGGACCCCGGCTTTTGCCGGGGTGACGGAAGAAAAAATGGGCGCGGACAATCCACATGCGATTGCCCTGCCCCGTCGAGGGAGCGGGGGCAGAGGGCGCAGCGTCCTTCTCGCGATCCCCAAATGCGCTAGGACTCCGGTGCCGGAGAGGGCCTAAGAAGCGCCCATGTCCTTCGCCAACACGATCCGACGCCGGCTGATCCTTCTGGTCTTCGTCGTCTTTGGCGTCTCGGTCGTCACCTTCGTCATCTCCCATCTGATCCCGGGCGATCCGGCGCGTATGATGGCGGGGGAGCGGGCGACGAACGAAACCGTCGCCCATATCCGCGCCGAGCTCGGCCTCGACAAGCCGGTCCCGGTCCAATACATCGAATATGTCCGCGGGCTGCTGCACGGGAATTTCGGCATCTCGATCCGCACCCAGCGGCCGGTGATCGACGATATCCTGCTGTTCTTCCCGGCGACCATCGAGCTGGCGGTGGCCGCCCTGCTGCTCGCCATCATCCTCGGTATCCCGCTGGGGGTTCTTTCCGCAGTGGCCAAGGACCGTGCCGTCGACCAGGTGAGCCGCACCATCTCCGTGACTGGGATCTCGACCCCGGCCTTCTGGCTCGGCCTGCTGCTGATCTATGTCTTCTACGGCCGGCTCGGAATCCTGCCTGGCTCCGGCCGGATCGCCAGCGACATCCCCCCGCCGCCGGCGGTGACCGGCTTCTACACCATCGACGCACTGATCGCCGGCGACGGCAGGGCCTTCGTCAGCGCGCTGACCCATCTCGTCCTGCCGGCGCTGACCCTGGGCTTCATCCATCTCGGCATCGTCACGCGCCAGATCCGCTCGGCGATGCTCGAGGTGCTGCAGGAGGATTATATCCGGACGGCCAAGGCGAGCGGCATCTCGCGGGCCCGGATCGTCTTCCACTATGCGCTGCGCAACGCCCTCATCCCCTCGGTCACCATGATCGGGCTCGCCTTCGGCGACCTGCTCTACGGCGCCGTTCTCACCGAGACCGTCTTCGCCTGGCCGGGCATGGGCAACTACGTCGTGCAATCCATCACGGCGCTCGACTTCCCCGCCATCATGGGCTTCACCGTCGTCGCCTCGACGGCCTATGTGCTGCTGAACATGCTGGTCGATCTCGTCTACATGGCCCTCGATCCGCAGATCCGCGAGGTCGGCTGATGGCCAATACCGAGCTCATGGAGGGCAAGCCCCCGGTCGCGGTCGCACCCGGCGGCGGCCTGCTCGACTGGCGCTATGTGCGCTATCGCTTCGCCCACAGCCCGCTGGCGCTGCTCGGGCTCGCCATCATTCTCTTCGTGCTTGCAGTGATGGCGCTGGCCCCCTGGATCGCGCCCTATGATCCGGCGCGCCTCGATCTCCTGCACCGCCTGGCGCCGCCCGGCCCGCTCCATTGGTTCGGCACCGACCAGGTGGGCCGCGACATCCTCTCCCGCATCATCTGGGGCTCGCGCGTCTCGGTGACGGTGGGCTTCGGCATCGTCGCCATCTCCATGCTCTGCGGCACGGCGCTGGGGGCCTTCTCGGGGCTTGCCGGCGGCGGCATCGATACGGCGATCATGCGGGTCATGGATGTGCTGCTCTCCTTCCCCTCCTTCGTCATGGCCATGGCGCTGGCGGCGGCCCTAGGGCCCAATCTCACCAACGCCATGCTGGCCATCGCCGTGGTGCGCATCCCCTTCTATGTGCGGCTCGCCCGCGGCCAGGCGCTCTCCCTGCGCGAGCGGCCCTATGTCAAGGCGGCGGAAACCTTCGGCGCCTCGCGCATCCATATCGTAATCCGCCACATCATCCCCAATGCCATGGCGCCGATCATCGTCCAGAGCACGCTCGATATCGGCGTCGCCATCCTGACCGCCTCGGCCCTCAGCTTCATCGGCCTTGGCGCCCAGGAGCCGACGGCCGAATGGGGCGCGATGGTGGCGAGCGGACGCGATTTCCTGCTGGACCAGTGGTGGTATCCGACTTTCCCGGGCCTCGCCATCCTGGTGACCGCCGTCGGCTTCAACCTGCTGGGGGACGGGCTGCGCGACATCTTCGATCCGAGGCTCCGCGGCAAATGAGCGAGCCCGCCGCAGCCGTCGTCGCCGTCGAGGATCTCGCCCTCGATTTTCCCACCTATCGCGGCGTCATCCCGGCGCTGGCGGGGATCAGCCTCGAGGTCGCACCGGGGGAGATCGTTGGCCTGGTGGGGGAATCCGGCTCGGGCAAGTCGGTCACCGCCATGTCGGTCATCCGCCTGCTGCCCGAAGGCGTCATGCGGGTGCGACAGGGGCAGATCCGGCTCCTTGGCCGCGACGTGCTCGGCGCCAGCGAGGCCGGGCTCCGGGACATGCGCGGGCGGCTTGCCTCGATGATCTTCCAGGAGCCGATGAACGCCCTCAACCCCACCATCCGGATCGGCCGGCAGATCATCCAGGTGATCCGCCAGCACGAGCCGGTGGCTGCGGCGGAGGCGGCCCAGCGCGCCGAGCGCCTGCTGACCGAGATGCAGGTCCAGGATGCCCCGCGCGTCATGCGCAACTTCCCCTTCGAGCTCAGCGGCGGCATGCGCCAGCGCGTTCTGATCGCAATGGCGTTTGCCTGCAACCCGAAGCTCCTCATCGCGGACGAGCCGACCACGGCCCTCGACGTGACCGTCCAGGCCCAGGTGCTGGCGCTGCTGCGCGAGCAGGCGCGCGAGCGCGGCACCTCCGTGCTCTTCATCACCCATGATCTCGCCGTGGTCGCCCAGCTCTGCAACCGCGTCTATGTCATGTATGCCGGGCGCATCGTCGAGCAGGGCGCCACGGCCGCGGTGCTGAACCACCCGCTTCATCCCTATACCCGGGCGCTGCTGCGCTCGCTGCCCGAAGCGGCCCAGCCAAAGCAGCCGCTGGCCGCCATCCCCGGCACGGCGGCGAGCCCCGCCGATGCGCTCGCCGGCTGCGCCTTCCGCCCGCGCTGCGCCTTCGCCCATGAGCGCTGCACGAAGCTGCCGCCGCTTCTGTCCGACCCCGCCGATGCGGGCCGCCTCGCCGCCTGCTGGCTCGTCACCGAGACGGCCGCACCCGCGCGCGAGGCCCCGCGGGAAAGTGCTGGCGGCGATGCTCCAGCCGCCGCAGCCGCTGAGGCGCCGCTCCTTGCACTCAAGGGTCTGGAGATGCGCTTTCCCGCCGAGGTCAACTGGCTGGGGCGCCCGCAGGCCCATGTCCACGCCCTGAACGGCGTCGATCTCGAGATCCGCCGCGGCGAGACCCTGGGCGTGGTGGGAGAATCGGGCTGCGGCAAGACGACCCTCGGACAGGCGGTGATGCGGCTGACCCGCCCGACCGCAGGCCAGGTGCTGTTCGAAGGCACCGATATCTGGGCGGCCGCCGGCGAGGCCCTGGCGCGGCTGCGCCGGCGCTTCCAGATCGTGTTCCAGGATCCGCAGAGCTCCCTCGATCCGCGCATGCCGGTGGGAAGCATCATCGCCGAGCCGCTGGCCGTGGCGGACCACCAGAGCGCCACGGCGCGCCAGGCGCGGGTCCGCCAGCTCGCCGAGCAGGTGGGTCTCCGGCCGGAATTGCTGGCGCGATATCCCCACGAGTTCTCAGGCGGCCAGCGCCAGCGCATCGCCATCGCACGCGCGCTTGCCCTCGAGCCCAGCCTTCTGGTGCTGGACGAGCCGACCTCTGCCCTCGACGTCTCGGTCCAGGCCCAGATCCTGAACCTGCTGGGCGAGCTGCAGCGCCGGCTGCATCTGACCTATCTCTTCATTTCGCACAACGTCGCCGTCATCCGCCACATCGCCGATCGGGTGGCGGTCATGTATCTGGGCCAGATCGTCGAGCTCGGCGCGGCAACCGAGGTGCTGGAGCGCCCGGCCCATCCCTATACCCGCGCCCTTCTCGCCGCCGTGCCGAAGCTCGATGCCGGTGCTGCGCTCGAGGCGCCGCTGCGCAACACCGAGCTCCCCAGCAACCGGCGCCTGCCCACGGGCTGCTTCTTCCGCGAGCGCTGCCCCTTCGCCATCGCCGGCTGCGAGAAGCCTCAAGCGCTGCGACCCCTTCGGGAGAGGGCGCGCAGCGTCCGCTGCCACCGCGCCGAGGAGCTCCTGGGCTGATCGCCTCTCTCTGCCATCGGCAGGACGCGAGCGGGCCTCCCTCAATCGTCTTTCAAATCAGCTTGCCTTCGAAGAAATGGCGGCCTGCGCGGTCCTCGATCTCGACCACCCAGAGATCGGGGTCACGCTTCACCGCGCGGGCGATATAGGTATCGGCTTCCGCCTCGGGGACGAGCCGGTTCTCGAAGGCGGCGAACCAGCCGAGCTGGCCGTCGAGCCCACGCTGCTGGGTCAGCACCCGGCAGCCGAGGTCGAGCTGGTTGAGCTTCACCAGCGTCATGCCGCCCATTGCCTCGCCACGATGGGTCACGGCGACGGGAATACCTTCCTGGCCGAGGCGCCGGATATGGGCCTTGAGCCAGAATTCGGTGGGAAGACGGTCGTCGCTCATGGCAGCCGCGCAAGGATAGCATGGACGGAGGCTACGGGCCTCGGGCAAGCGCGGCTATAATTGCCGCCGCCGATCCGTTCCCCGACAGAGAAGGAGCCTCCCCATGGCCGCTTCCATCGCCGATCGTCGCGCGAGCTTCCGCCGGCTGCACGAGTCCGGCTGCTTCGTCATCCCCAATCCCTGGGACGCAGGCTCGGCCGTGTGGCTGCAGGAGGCTGGGTTCAAGGCGCTCGCAACCACCAGCTCCGGCTGTGCCTGGTCGCTGGCGCTGCCCGACAATGGCGTCGGGCTCGAGGGCATGCTGGCGCATCTGAGGGCGATCGTCGGCGCGACGCATATCCCGGTGAATGCCGATTTCGAGAATGCCTATGCCGACGCGCCCGACGGCGTGGCCAAGAATGTCGTCCGCGCCGCCGAGACCGGGGTCGCCGGCCTCTCGGTCGAGGATTCCACCGGCCGCAGCGACAAGCCGCTCTATGACTTCGATCAGGCCGTGGCCCGCGTGACCGCGGCCCGCAAGGCCCTGGATGGCAGCGGCGTCGTGCTGACGGCGCGGGCCGAATGCTTTCTGGTCGGCCATCCCGATCCCCTGGCGGAATCGATCAAGCGGCTCAAGGCCTACGCAGCAGCCGGCGCCGATTGTCTCTACGCACCGGGGCTGAAGACGAAGGAGCAGGTCCAGGCCGTGGTCGCCGCCGTGGCACCGAAGCCGGTCAATGTCCTGGTGGGAGCGCCCGGCTTCACCCAGGCGGAGCTTGCCGGGCTCGGCGTGCGCCGCATCAGCACCGGCGGCGCGCTGGCGCGCGCAGCCTGGAACGGCTTCATCCAATCGGCGAAGGAGATCGCCGAGCAGGGCCGCTTCGATTCCTTCGGCAAGGCGGTGTCCTTCGGAGAGATCGACGGCTTCTTCCGCAAGGGGAAGCGCAAGCCTGGCTCGTGACTCTGTCGGCTCCTGTCAGTGCAATCTACTGAAGGCGGACATGCTCTGACTCTTCACCTTGTCACGCTGAAGCGCCGCGCGAGCCTTAGAGCATGGCCACCTTCGGCCATGCTCTAGAAGTTGAACTGCTTGCCGACGGCGCAGGGCACCACGGCCTCGCCGAAGGCCTGAGCCAAGGCGTTGACGGCGCGCCAGCCCGTGCAATGGCCCGGGATGAAGGTCTTGATTCCGAGGCTGCGCAGACCCTCCACCGTATCCGGGATAATCGCCTCGTTCGGTCCGACGAGGTGGAAGCCGCCCAGCACGGCGTGAAGCGATGCGCCAGGAAACGACTCCCGCGCGTGGGTCATCACATTGACCACGCCGGCATGGGAGCAGGCGGTGAAGACGACAAGCCCTTTGTCCCTGACATTCACGGCGAGGAAGCGCTCGTCGAGGACCAGCGGATCCGGCTTCCAGCTCTGGTCATCCTCGCTTCGGCGATGCTGGCCGGGCATGCCCCGCTCATAAGGCGTCACGCGCGGGATCTCACCGCTGACATGGAACATGTCGTC
>DATBBO010000150.1:0-2973 GCA_036270995.1 Dongiaceae bacterium
CCTTCGGCGCCAGGAGCATGCGGTCGAGCTCCTCCAACGCATCCTTCTCGCCGCCCGCCTCCTCGCGGCCCTTCAAGTAATGGGCCCAGGCGAGATCCCAGCGGTACCAGTCCGGCACATCCTCCTTCTTCTTGCCCGCCATGGCTTCGCGGATCAGCGCGATGCCGGTGTCGATATTGCCGGCATAGATCTCGGCTTCCGCCCGATCGACCCTGATCTCGTCGGAGCTGCCGGGGAGCTCGGTCGCGCTGCGGTAGAAATTGAGCGAGGCGGCGAAATGACCGGTATTCAGGTGATAGAAGCCGAGCTGGGCATGGGCATAGGGATCCTTCGGCGCCAGACGCAGCGCCTCCTCGGCCTCGTCGCGCGCCTCGTTCAGGGCGCTCTCTCCGCTCCAGCCCTGGAGCCAGGCCTGGATCAGCGTGTAGGCGAGAAGCGCCCGCGCCTTCGCCAGCCCCGGATCCTGGGCCACCGCGCGGCGGAACAGATCGCGCGAGCCGAACAGCGCCTGCGGCGCTTGGAGTGAATAGGCCTGACGTCCGGCATAATAGGACTGCTCCGCCCCGCTTCTCGCCGCCTTCATGCACTTCTCCCCTGTTGATCGCCATGCGCCAGCGGCCCCGTGCCGAAGGCGAGCGGCTTCAGCGCCATGGACGTTTCGCCCGGAAGACTCTCGGGCAATCCCGCCAGGCGCACCCCTTCCAGCCAATGCGCCTCATCGGCCGGATCGCAGAAGCGCACGGACCGGCGCTCCGTCTCTATGCTCCACTCCGGACGGCTGTCGCGAAACGCTTTCAGCTCGCTTGCCGCCTGCTTCGTCTTCCCCTGGCGCGCGAGGGTCGCCGCCAGCAGCAGCCGCGCCTCCGGATGAGGGCGCATGATCTTGCGCAAGGCGGCCACCGTCGCCGCATAGTCCTTGGTGAAGTAGTTGGCCCAGCCGAGATTCCAGCGATACCAGTCGGGGACATGCGGATTGAGCAGCATCGCCCGCTGGATCTGGTCGACCGCCTCGCTGTGCCGGCCGGCATAGACGAGCGCCTCGGCGAAGTCGACCAGCAGATCGGCATCATTGGGGTTCAGCTCCAGCGCCCTCTCATACTGGGCGATCGCGAGATCGAAATCCCGCCCGTTGAGGCAGCAGAAGGCGAGGAAGGAATGGGTCAGGTAGTCGTCGGGATCGAGCTCGACCGCACGCTGCGCGTAGGTTTCGGCGAGCGCCTGGGTGTCGTCCTCGCGCCATCCGTTGAGCCATTGCTGCAGATAGACATAGGCCAGCGCGCCCCAGGCGCGGCCGTAGAGCGGGTCGAGGGTCGTCGCCTTCTCGAGCCAGCTGCGCGAGGCCGCGAGCTCCTCTTCGCTGCGGGTCGAAAAAAGATGGAGACCGCGCAGATAGGCCTCATAGGCGTTGACGCTCGCCGGATGCTTGCGCGCGGCGCGCTCATGCTCGGCGGCGGTCACGCGCAGCGCGAGGGCGGTGACGATGAGGTGGAGGATCTCGTCCTGGACGGCGAAGAGATCGCTTCGCGGCCGGTCGAAGCGCTGAGCCCAAAGGTGATGCCCCTCGACCGCATCTATGAGCTGGGCGTTGATGCGGATCCGCTCGCCCAGCCGCTGCACGCTGCCTTCGAGCACGTAGCGCACATGCAGATCGCGGGCGACCTCTTCGACCCGCGTGGGCCGGCCCTTGTAGGTGAAGGCCGTGTTGGTCGCGATGACGAAGAGGCTGCTGAACTTCGACAGGTCGGTGGTGATGTCGCTGGTCAGGCCGTCGCAGAAGAAGTCCTGCTCCTCATCGGCGCTGAGATTGTCGAAGGGCAGGACGACGATGCCGGGTTCGTAGGGCTCCGCCCCCCCGGCGGCGGCCATGCGTTCCGTATCCTCGGCCGGATTGCCCGCTTCGCCCGGCGGTGCCAGACGGATCCGGAAGACGCGGACCCCGTCGCTGATATTGCTGACACGCTGCTCGCCGATGTCGCGGTAGCTGAGCCGCAGCTTGTGCCTGACCTGGTCGTAGGCGTCGCCGGAGATGCAGATCCCTCCGGGCTCCGCCAGCTGCTCGAGCCGGGTGGCGATGTTCACCCCGTCGCCGTAGATATCGCCGTCCTCGACCATGACATCGCCGAAGGTGACGCCGATCCTGAGCCGCATCCGGCGATCGGCGGCGAGCGGCAGGTTCGAGGCCTCGATGGCCTGCTGCAGCTCGACGGCGCATTCGACGGCATGCACCACGCTGGCGAACTCGGCCAGCACCCCGTCGCCCATCAGCTTGACGATGCGCCCGCCATGGCCGGTGACGTGAGGCTGGATCAGGCTCTGCTGCTGGCTGCGCAAGGCCGTGAGCGTGCCAGCCTCATCCTGGCTCATGAGGCGGCTATAGCCGACCACGTCGGCCGCGACTATGGCGACGAGCTTGCGTTCCATAGCTGCCGTCCGGAGCCTCCCCTCAGAAACCGCCGACTGAAGATTCGCCCGGCCATCCAAGGCCTTGCCGTCTGCCGACGATATCGCGCCCCGGGCTAGGCCGGGCATGACATTTAACGCAATCCTGCCCCACACCGGATATAGGTTAGCCAATGCTGAAGACTTCGTTAACGCGCGAATTCGGTGAGACCGAACGGCGGCGGCGGCGTTCCCGTTCGTCGCCGGAAAAGCCCGGCCCGGCGGCTTACGAGCCTCCGGATGGCCCTTGGTCACCATCACCCCCACAGCCAGGATCAGAGCCCGTGGCCAACAACGTCACGGTCTGTCCCGACGACAGTGTTTCCACAACGAGCTTCAGCTCACCTGCACCAGATGTCCTGCCCCGACCTCCCGATATTCGCGGCGGGGCGGGATGTAGCCGAGCGGCCGAATCGGACTCTTCAATTCTTCAGCCCCCATGTTCCGGGTGATCCCGCGCCGCGACGGGTCCGGGACCGGCACCGCGGCCAGCAGCTTCTTCGTATAGGCATGCCGGGGATTCTCGAAGAGGCT